>SKGU01000112.1 GCA_007117255.1 Natronohydrobacter sp.
ATGTGGCCCTGCTCTCTGCAATCGGACGAGATGCGGACGGCAACGGATTGCTGACACGGGCGCAGGCGGATGGGATCGATATTTCGTTTCTGCATCGGGCAGTGGCCCTGCCAACTGACCGATATATTGCAATTGAGGGCGCGCTCGGTCTGGTCGCGGCCATCGCGGATAGCTCAACTCTGGAGGCTTGTGGCGCTGACCTGCTGGCCCCTTTGCGCGATGGTCAACTTGCAAAATGGCGCGGGACAGTCGTGCTTGATTCGGGGCTGATGGATGCCCAGCTTGCAGAACTGGCGCAGAGGTCATGCTCTGACAGCACAGATTTGCGCGTAACATCCGCCGCACCCGCAAAGGCAGTGCGGCTCCGCCCGTTTCTGAACAAAGGCAATGCTGTCTTCTACCTTAATCTGGGGGAAGCGAATGCTCTGCTGGCGCAGAGTTTTGCCGATAGCCATAGCGCCGCGCAGGCGCTTGTTGCAGCCGGCGCCGTGCGCGCCATTGTGACCGATGGCGAAAGACCAGCAACTGACGCAGACAAAGCAGCAAGCCTCTCGCGCACCCCACCCTCGTGCGATGTTCAGCGCATCACGGGTGCGGGCGACGTGTTCATGGCCCATCACATCAACGCCGAGACGCATGGAGCCACGCGCGCCAACGCATTGGCTGCAGCGCTTGATGCGGCTGCCAGCCATATTTCCACATCCGCAACCTGAAGGACGATATATGCCCCCGTTGAGCTTTTCCGCTGAAGTCACTGAGGCCCGCAGCGCAGGTCGGCCCATCGTTGCGCTGGAATCGACGATCATCACGCATGGCATGCCCTGGCCACAGAATTTCGAGATGGCCCAGACTGTCGAACAGGATATCCGCGACGCAGGTGCCATCCCAGCCACGATTGCCGTGATGGGCGGGCGCATCCACATCGGATTGAGCAAGCAAGAGCTGACGGAACTGGCGCAAGCGCGCAATGTGATGAAGCTGAGCCGCGCTGATCTGGCCGTGGCCCTGGCCACCGGGCGCACAGGGGCGACCACTGTGGCCGCAACCATGATCTGCGCGGCCCTTGCGGGGATCGAGGTCTTTGCCACAGGCGGCATCGGGGGTGTGCATCGCGGGGCCGAGACCAGTTTCGATATCTCTGCCGATCTGCATGAACTGGCGCAAACGCCCGTCACCGTTGTCGCGGCTGGCGCCAAGGCCATTCTTGATCTGCCGAAAACGCTGGAAGTGCTGGAAACGCTGGGCGTTCCGGTCATCGCTTACGGGCAGGATATGCTGCCTGCGTTCTGGTCGCAGGGCAGTGATCTGCGCGCGCCTTTGCGCCTGGACAGCACCGCCGAGATCGCCGCCAGCCACCGCATGCGCGCGCGCCTTGGACTGCCGGGCGGACAACTAATCGCAAACCCGATCCCGGCGCAGGCTGAAATCCCCGCCGACAGGCTTGCGCCCCTGATCGCGCAGGCCCTGGCCGAGGCCGAGGCTCAGGGCGTGGGCGCCAAGGACGTCACGCCCTTTCTGCTGGCGCGCATTTTCGAGCTGACGGGCGGCGCGTCCCTCACAGCAAATCTCGCACTTGTGCGCAATAATGCACGGCTTGGGGCGGAAATCGCGATCGCACTGGCCAAGGCACCGCTTGCATAACGCGGCAGGCTTGCCCATCTTCGCGCCCAGTTCTTTGGGAAATCGAATCATATGAGCCTAGATCCCGGCAAACGCGGCCTGATCGCATCCTTACGCGGCAATTTTCTGGCGGGTCTGGCAGTTATCGCGCCAGGCGTGCTGACAATATGGCTCGTCTGGGCGGTCATCACTTGGATTGACGGCATTGTCCTGCCGCTGATCCCGTCACGGTTCCGCCCTGAAGCCCTGACCGGTTGGGACATTCCAGGTGTGGGCGTGGTGGTGTTTTTGGCCTTCACGCTGGTGATGGGCTATTTCACCAAGGGTCTGATCGGGCGCACTTTGGTTAATTGGGGCGAACGGATCGTCGAGGCGATGCCTGTGATCCGGTCGATCTACAATGCCGTCAAGCAGATTGCCGATACCATCCTGTCGCGTCAGGCGCCCACATTCGACCGGGCCTGCCTTGTGGAATACCCACGCCCCGGCATATGGGCGATGGCCTTCATTTCAACGACAGCGCGCGGCGAAATCGGGGATCGGCTGGGCGAGAATGGCGAAATGATCTCGATTTTCCTGCCCACGACACCCAATCCGACATCGGGTTTTCTACTCTTCGTCCCGCGTAAGGACGTGATCGAACTGGATATGGCGATCGAGGACGCGGCCAAACTGGTGATCTCGGCGGGTCTGGTCTATCCCGCCTCGCGCAAACCCCGTTCGGTTGCCGCAAACGAGACCGCACCCGTCAGCCAAACATCGCTTCAAGATCAACCGTAGCGTGATCGTTCAGCGCCGCCTTGTGTGATGACAGGAATGTGTCACAGGCCTTGCGACCTGCTTCCTTCAGACTGTGCAGCAGAAATGGCGTCGGCGTGACCTTACTGGTCACAGATAGCGTGGTCATCAGGTCATCATCGGCCACCATATGCACCAGCACATCCTTCATCGTCCCGCGCTCCATCCGGCCTTGCGCGATCAGTTCCTTGACAAATTGAATGGCCCGCAATTCCCGCAGCAGAGAGGAATTGAAACTGATCTCGTTGATCCGGTTCTGAATATCCTGCGGGGTCTGTGGCACATCATCACGCCGCAGCGGATTGATATTCACGATCATCACATCATCGGGCAGATGCGGGGCATATAGGGGGAACAGCGCGGGGTTGCCCGTGTAGCCGCCATCCCAGAAGGCTTCCATCTCACCCGTTTTCGGATCCTTGAATTCAACTGCCTGAAAAAGCGTCGGCAGGCAGGCCGACGCCATGATGACCTCGCCAGTGACCTCCGTGCCGGAAAACACGCGGATCTTGCCGGTGCGCACATTGGTTGCGGCAATATGCAGCTCCGGCCCGTCATTGGCGCAGACCTGATCGTAATTCAGCGAGCGCACAACAGGTTCCAGCGGGTTGCGATAGAGCGGCCCATATTGATAGGGGCTGCTGACCAGCGCCGCGACATTCATGGGCGAGACCGGCATCACGGACTCCATCCATGAATTGATCATGCCCACAGGCGGCAAAGCCTGCGCGATCCATCCCGTCAGACGCAGATCATGCACAGCGCCCACCTGATGCCAGATCCGGTCCAGCAGCACCCGCGCCCCCTGCGCACCGCCTTGCGCATAACCTGCTTTCAGCGCCGCACCATTCAGCGCCCCTGCGGAAGTGCCCGATATTGCAGCGATCTCGATATCGCTTTCCTGCAACAGCCGGTCCAGCACCCCCCAAGTAAAGGCACCATGCGCCCCGCCGCCCTGCAAGGCCAGATTGATCCGCTTGACCATCAACTTACTCCATCTGCGCCGAACCAGAAGGCCCCGCCCTGTTTCATCTTGCCAAAAATACTCAAATAGACCGCCCGCGCCCAGGCACCCCGCTCAAAGCGCCGTCCAGCCACCATCCACCGAAATGGTGGTGCCCGTGATCTGAGCCGCTGCATCAGAGCACAGAAACACTGCTGTGCCGCCCATCTGCTCGACCGTCGCAAACTCGCCCGAAGGCTGGCGGGACAGCATGACCTCCTTGATCACCGTTTCACGGTCCATGTTATGGGTCTTCATCTGGTCAGGGATCTGGTTCTCTACAATTGGCGTCAGCACATAACCCGGACAGATCGCATTACAGGTCACGCCCTTGCCCGCTGCTTCCAGTGCCGTCACCTTGGTCAGCCCAACGACCCCATGCTTGGCCGCGACATAGGCAGACTTGTAGGGGCTGGCGGTCAAACCATGAGCCGAGGCAATATTGATCACGCGCCCCCAGCCTTTTTGATACATCCCCGGCAAAGCCGCCGCCGTTGTGTGAAATGCCGAGGACATGTTGATCGCGATGATCGCATCCCATTTTTCGCCCGGAAACTCCTCGATCCTCGCCACATGCTGAATGCCGGCATTGTTGATCAGGATATCGCAGCCACCCGCCTTTTCCACCAGCGCGCGGCATTCTGCTGGCTTTGACATATCGGCCGAGATGTAGCGCACAGTTGCACCAGTCTCTTCGGCCAGTTTTGACGCGATGGCGTGGTCTTCGTCCGTGTCAGAGAACGAGTTCAGAACCACTTCTGCCCCAGCCAACGCCAGCTCTTTCGCGATCCCCAGACCGATCCCCGATGTCGATCCGGTCACGATCGCGCGTTTTCCAGAAATCTGCATGTCGCCACTCCTCGATTTGCCTTATCGGGTACAGAGGATAAACGCTGCGCCTGCGAAGGCCAGTGCGAAGTGAGAAATCCTTGATGTTGACGCGCGGCACAATGCCAAAAAAAACGCCCGCACAAGGCGGGCGTCAGTTATTGAGGCAGGTTTCATACAGGCAAGAAACCTATCGAGCAGTACGTCATATATAACCATTCCATCCGGCGCTTCCAAGCTAAAAGTTTGAAAACCTTGGCAACGCACTGTAGCGTCTACGGAAACCGCACCCCACAAGCACCCCGGAGAAGCTGTCATGCTGTCACACTTGCGCCAATCTGTAACCATATTGGCCTTTGCAGCAACCTGTGCAGTGTTGCCGTCTGCCAGTCTGTCAGAAGCGCAGCACGCCATAGCTATGTATGGCGAGCCCGCCCTACCCCCAGATTTTGCACATCTGCCCCATGTCAACCCGGCTGCCCCCAAGGGCGGGCGCATCGTTCAGGGTGAAGTTGGCGGCTTTGATTCGCTCAATCCCTTCATCTTGCGGGGCCGCGCCCCATGGCAGTTGCAGTATCTGGCTTATGAAGGTTTGATGGGCCGATCCTGGGACGAGCCTTTCACGCTTTACGGTCTGTTGGCCGAATCGGTCGAAACGGATGACGCCCGCGAATGGGTCGAATTCACCCTGCGCGAAGAGGCCCGATTCTCGGATGGCAGCCCGGTGACAGTCGAGGATGTGCTCTGGTCATTTGAAACGCTCGGCACAGTCGGGCACCCACGCTATCACGGCGCATGGGGCCGAATAGAGACCGCCGAAGCCACGGGCCCGCGCTCCGTGCGCTTCACCTTTGTGGAACCGGACCGCGAATTGCCACTGGTTCTGGGCCTGCGCCCGATCCTGCAGAAAGCACAATGGGAAGGGCGTGACTTCGCGGAATCCGGCATGTCGGTCATTCCAATCGGCACCGCCCCTTATGTGATCGATCGTTTCGAGTCTGGCCGCTACCTCTATCTGAAACGCAATCCCGACTATTGGGGCCGCGATCTGCCTTTCATGCGCGGACAGGCCAATCTCGACGAGGTCCGCATGGAGTTCTTTGGCGACAGCAACGCAATGTTCCAGGCCTTCACGTCGGGCCTGCTGAACACGATGCGCGAAACCAATGCCCATGCTTGGAACACACGCTATGATTTCCCGGCCGTGCAGGCCGGTGACGTGGTGAAATCCGAAATCCCCCACGGGCGCCCGTCAGGCATAGCGGGTTTTGTGATGAACATGCGCAACCCGCTTTTTGCCGACTGGCGTGTGC
>SKGU01000056.1 GCA_007117255.1 Natronohydrobacter sp.
GAACCGGTATTCACTGGGGTGTCGTCGCCGCACTGATTGCGGTCATCTTCACATATGCGATGATGACACGGCACATGTTGGGCTATCATGTGCAGCTTGCAGGACAGGCACCGCGCGCCGCCCGCTTCGGCGGTGTGTCGCCAGCGCGGCTGGTCGTGATCTGTCTGGGGATTTCAGGCGCGCTGGCGGGACTGGCTGGCATGTTTGAAGTGTCTGGCCCTGGTGGGCAGGTGCGCATTGAGTTCGCTTCGGGTTATGGGTTCACGGCAATCATCGTGGCCTTTCTGGGACGGTTGAACCCCATTGGCATTGTGCTGGCAGGCTTGCTGCTGGGCCTGACCTATATCGGCGGCGAACTGTCGCAAATGATGCTGCAACTGCCCGGTGCCGCGATTCAGGTATTTCAGGGGATGCTCTTGTTCTTCCTGCTCGCACTGGATTTCCAGACCAATTACCGTATCCGTTTTAGCGAAGGGGCACGCACATGATCCTTGGGTCAATCAATCCCGCAGTGCTGATGGCCGCGCTGATGGTCGCGGCGACCCCGATCCTGCTGGCCGCCATTGGCGAACTGGTGGTGGAAAAGGCCGGTGTCCTTAACTTGGGCGTCGAGGGCATGATGATCATGGGGGCCTGTACTGGCTTCATCATCGCCGTGAATACAGGCAACCCCGCTCTGGGTTTTCTGGGTGCAGCTTTGGGGGGTCTTGCCCTGTCGCTGCTATTCGCATTGCTGACACAGGCACTGATGACAAATCAGGTGGCCTCTGGACTTGCGCTGACGCTGTTCGGGCTGGGGCTTTCGGCGCTTCTGGGCCAACGCTATGTCGGCATCACGCCCCCGCGCACGCCCAAGCTGGACCTTGGGCCACTGTCGGACATCCCGTTTCTGGGCCGCGCGTTGTTCACGCATGACATTGTGGTCTATCTGACTATCGTGCTGGTCGCGGCCGTCTGGTGGTTTCTGAAATATTCGCGCGCGGGCATGATCCTTCGGGCCGTGGGCGAAAATCATGATGCGGCCCATGCCCTTGGCTATCATGTCAAACGTGTGCGCGTGCTGGCGATCATGTTCGGCGGGGCCTGCGCGGGCTTGGGCGGGGCCTATCTGTCGCTGATCCGTGTACCCCAATGGACCGAAGGCATGACGGTCGGCGCAGGCTGGATCGCACTGGCGCTTGTGGTCTTTGCCAGCTGGCGGCCATGGCGCGCCATGGCGGGTGCTTACCTTTTTGGCGGGATTGTCGTCTTGCAGTTGAATCTGCAAGCCGCGGGCGTCAAGATCCCAGTCGAATACTTGTCAATGTCGCCCTACCTGATAACGATTGCGGTGCTTGTCTTCATATCATCCGGCAAGGCGCGCGGGAGCGTGAGTGCCCCCGGATCGCTGAACCGGCCTTTCCATGCCTCAAGCTGAGGCTTTCGCTGCCAACTGGGAGAAAATCCAATGAAAAAACTGCTGACTGCTGCCGTCATGGGCATGGCGCTGGGATCGCCCGCCCTTGCAGATACAACCAAGGTCGGTTTCGTCTATATCGGCCCTGTGGGCGATCACGGCTGGACCTACACCCACGATCAGGCCCGGCTGGCTGTCGAAGCCGAGTTCGGTGACGCTGTCGAAACAACCTATGTCGAGAACGTGGGTTACGGTGCCGATGCAGAGCGCGTAATGACACAGATGGCACTGTCGGGCACCGACCTGATTTTCGCCACGTCTTTCGGTTATGGCCCGGATATGAACACAGTGGCCGCGCGCTTCCCGGATGTGAAATTCGAACATGCGACCGGCTATATTCAGGAAACCGACAATGTCAGCCTGTATAATGCGCGCTTTTATGAAGGCCGCGCCGTTATCGGCCATATTGCGGGTAAAATGACGCAAACCAACCGGATCGGCTATATTGCGTCTTTCCCGATCCCTGAAGTGATCATGGGCATCAATTCGGCCTATCTGCACGCCAAGGCCGTGAACCCGGATGTCGAATTCAGCGTGGTCTGGGCCTATAGCTGGTATGATCCGGCACAAGAAGCCGCCGCCGCCGAAGCCCTGATCGAGCAAGGCGCGGATATCCTGATGCAGCACACCGATTCGACTGCGCCACTGACGGTTGCACAGGATGCGGGCATCTTCGCCTTTGGACAGGCGTCGGATATGTCTGCATTCGCACCTGACGCGCATCTGACCGGCATCACCGATGTCTGGGGGCCCTATTACATCGACCGGGTTGCAGCAGTGAAAGATGGCACATGGGAAGCTGGCAATGTCTGGCACGGCATCGTTGACGGGATGGTCGGCTTCGCGCCGATGAGCGATCTGATCCCCGAAGATATCCGCGCGGAAGCTGAAGGCATGATCGCCGCGATTGCTGCGGGCGAATATCACCCCTTCACAGGCCCGATCAATCGCCAGGACGGCACGCCATGGCTCGCTGAAGGCGAAGTGGCCGAGGATGGCGACCTGCTGACGATGGACTTCTATGTCGAAGGCATCACGTCCGAGATCCCGAACTGATCCACGCACTTGCACCATAACAGACCCCCGGCCCGCGCCGGGGGTTTTTTCATGCGCATCTCAGAAGGGCACCATGTCACCATCCGCATCACGCCGCGCCACAAATTGCAGGCTGCGCGCAATATAGCCGCCGAAACTGTTCGCAAGATCGGCGGCGGTTTCTGGCTTCAGAATACCTGCATTCATCAGCGAATACAGCAGAAGCGTGTTCTCGCCCGCAGGCGGCAGGATACCCAGCATACGCACATAGATCAGCCCGCGCCCGCTCTCGCCCCCTTCCTCGTAGCGCCCCAGAAGCTCCACCGCCGGGTAGGGACCGAGCATTGCATCGGTTACGCGCATCACGCTGGCCTCGGAATGGCGCTGTGTGAGCATGGGAAAGAACACATCCTGCATCGCCCGACCTATCCCGCCTATGCGCTGTTCCGTCGAGGCTTCCGGCACCGGAACGTGCAGGAAACTGACAGTTTCCACCAATGCGCCACCCGGTTGGCCAAGGAATATCGTCATATAGGAGGGGTCATCACCTGGCCGCACGACCACGCGCAGCGCATCGCTGTCATCAGGCAGCAGGAAATCGAAATATAGCTGCGCCGGACTGTCGCGATTCCTGTCAAACTCCGCGTTCATTCCGGCATTCAGGACACCGGAAGATTCGAGGATCTGGCGCACATCAAAGGCATGGACTGGCGCAGCACAGAGGCAGGCCGCAGCCAGAACGGCGTGGAAAAAGCGCATCGCGCACGTCCTTTTCTGAGTCATTGTACGAAATCTTCAGGGCGCACTGTATCGCCGCAGGCCAGCATCTGTTGGGCGTGGCCGGGCAAAAGCGCTTCGATGCGGGACGCGTCCGGTTCAGGCGGGTTCATGGTATACTCTGCCAGAATGTCGCGATCGGCAGGGTCAAGAACCGCAAAAACTGCCAGCACACAGTCTGCCAAGGCCTCGGCATAAGCGGGGCTGTGCATTTCGCCATATTCCGTCAGCGCCATGTCATGCCACATCTGGCCAAAAGCATCACGGTCGGTCGCAAGGGCAGGAAATGCAAAAAGTATCGCGCCAAAACAGGCGGCATTGCGTAAAGATATCATCCGAAAACTCCGGTCTGAAAGAACATATCTGAAAGGCGCGGCTAAAGCCCCGTTCTATCAGCCTGCCTCGTCACGACGATTCGATCAAGTCCGCTTGCCGCCCGCGCGCCTGCCCGCTACGACAGGCAAAACAGATGAGGCCCACATGCCCCCACCGCGCGCATGGCAACGCATGTTGTCTGGTCGCAGGCTTGACCTGCTGGACCCGACACCCGTGGACATAGAGATCGAAGATATCGCACACGGGCTGGCCTTTGTGGCGCGTTGGAACGGGCAGACCATGGGCGACTGGCCGTATTCCGTGGCCGAGCATTCGCTTTTGGTCGAGGAAATATATACCCGCATGACACCGCGACCGGAGCCGCGCTGGCAGCTTGCGGCGCTGCTGCATGACGCGCCTGAATATGTGATCGGCGACATGATTTCGCCGGTCAAGGCGGCTGTCGGCCCGGATTATGGTGCGCTTGATGACAGGCTTTGCGCAGCCATTCATATTCGCTTCGGACTTCCCGCCCGCTTGCCTGCGCCTGTCAAGAAACGCATCAAAGCGGCTGACAAATTGTCCGCATGGATGGAGGCAACCCGGATCGCGGGATTTACCGAAACCGAGGCCAATCGCTTTTTCGGGCGTCCTGACCCCAACATGCTGCACGGGCTGGACCTGCACTTGCGCCCACCAAGCGAGACCCGTGCGGCTTATCTTGCGCGACATATGGCGCTGCTGGCACAGATGTAAACGCAGCTTGTCACCTTCGCCCCGCCATGCCACATCTGGGAAAACGCCCTAGCAAGGACCGCGCGCAATGACCGATGCCGATTTCACCGACCGCAAACACAAGGCCGCTGCCTGGTTCAGAACCCTGCGCGACGACATTGTGGCGGCCTTTGAAGCGATTGAGGACAGTCATACAACTGGCCCGCTGTCGGATATGGCACCGGGCCGGTTCGAAGTACGCGACACCCAGCGCCACGGCCCGGACGGACAGGACGCGGGCGGCGGGTTAATGAGCGTCATGCGTGGGGGACGTGTTTTCGAGAAGGTCGGCGTCAATGTCTCGGAGGTTTTCGGTGCGCTTGGCGAGCAAGCGCAGCGTTCCCTGACCGCGCGCAAGGAAATTCCGGGGCTGGAAGATGATCCGCGCTTCTGGGCCAGTGGCATTTCACTGGTGGCGCATATGCAAAACCCACATGTGCCTGCCGTGCATATGAACACCCGCATGTTCTGGACACCGGGTGGCTGGTGGTTCGGCGGCGGGTCAGACCTGAACCCCTGCATTGAATATGCCGAGGACACGGCCGATTTTCACACCACGCTCAAGCGCCACTGCGATCCGCATGGTGCCGATCTTTACCCCCGCTTCAAGGCATGGGCGGACGAGTATTTCTTCATCCCCCACCGCAAACGCGCGCGCGGTGTCGGCGGTATTTTCTACGATGATCACTGCACCGGGGATTGGGACGCCGATTTTGCTTTTACGCAGGATGTAGGCCGCGCGTTCCTGCCGGCATTTCTGGCGCAGGTCGAACGCCGCCGTATGATGGATTGGTCAGAGGCCGACAAGGAAACCCAGCTTATTCATCGCGGGCTGTATGCGGAGTATAACCTTGTCTATGACCGGGGCACCAAGTTCGGGTTGCAGACCGGCCACGACCCGGATGCCGTGCTGATGTCGCTGCCACCCTTTGCGCGCTGGGTGTAGGCTCAGCGCTCATCCGCAGATTACAGGGAGGGGGCCTTGCAGCTCTGCCGAACCAAGGCCGATATCCGGCACAAAACCAGCAATTGGCGCAACACCGGGGCGCGTATCGTGCTGGTGCCCACGATGGGGTTTCTGCACGAGGGCCATCTGTCGCTGATGCGCCGCGCACGCGAATGCGCGGGCCCTGATGGCAAGGTCGTCGCCTCGATCTTCGTCAATCCCACCCAATTCGGCCCTGGCGAGGATTTCGACAGCTACC
>SKGU01000158.1 GCA_007117255.1 Natronohydrobacter sp.
AAAATGCACTGCGTCAAACTCTTGGGCCAACGCCTCTCGGCGCGCGAATTCGACCGCCAGGTGGCCGAGTTCCAAATCCGGGTTGCCGTGCTCAACAGCTTCACCGCACTTGGCATACCCCACACCGAGGCCGTGGGATGTGCCTGTCCGGGGAAAGGGGAAGTCCGGCCATCAACCTATTTGTGCAACAGAGTCGATATTCCTCCCAAAGCAGAAGCAAGGTGACGCCGGGCCGTTTCAACACCTGGTTGGCCTCAGCCCAGTCTGGCTCGACAAAACGATGGCCCTCGGGACGCGCTTCCCGTCCAAACAATCGGTGTTCGAGCGCATCTTCATCCAGATCATAAACATCCGGCCAGGAAAGCCCGGCCTTCTCGGCGCGCTCCAGGTAATTGCGCGCTGAGGTCCGGCCCAGCCCCAGGATGTCGGCGATCCTGCGCGCCGAATGGCCCGCCGCACGCAGCCTTAAAACATCTTGATCTTGCGCATTGGCAATCTCTCCATCTCGCTCTCCTGCTGCCTCGATGGCCGCAGAATAAGCAGGGTCAGATCGCCTCGCAGATCATCTCAACAGGGTGGCCACATGCCGTGGAATCGATGGCCACATGCGCATGGAATACGCAGTCTCCGACAACCCCGGGGCGATTCAGTGCTCACGCCGCCGAATGATGGCACAAAAAGGAGAACAGACTCGACTTACGGGTGGCCCCAAAAACGGGGGCAGGTCAGCCTGTCGAGGCAGCATGTCACCCGCTCAGCGGGCAGCGAGACATCGACCTTGATCCCGAGCCCTTCACGGTTGAAATCATCCAAGACGTTCAGCAAGCGGATCGCACGACCGTCATCAAGCCTGTCGGCCATGACAAGAAGGTCCGCGACGCGAAACTCATCCACCAGGTCATATTCGGCTTGTTGGGGACCACCAAAACGTCAGGCTTCTCCTGTTTCAGCCCTTTGCGGGGCTTCAGATAGGCGCCCGGATTTCAGCGCATCCGTTTGAACAGAAGCATATCTTCATAGAAACGCTCCATCCTGGCCAGTCTTTCGCGGGTTTCATGCCAGTTTCGTTCTTGTATCGCTGATAGAAGTGCCTCCACCAATGCGACCATCGGAACGATTGTGTCCCAGGCCGAAGGAACTTCGACATGGCTGGTCAGGATATGCTGTGCAACACCCGCACTGGGCGAGATCCAGCGGTCTGTCAGCAAGACAATCTCAACACCCTGTGCATGGGCCAGTTCGGCAAATTGCATGATCGAAGGTTCGTAGCGCCGGATGTCACATATCACGAGAACATCACGTTCGGACATTTCCAACAGGGCTGGGGGCCATGTGTTGGGAAGGCTGGGCAACAGCGTAACATCGCTGCGCATGACATGAAGCGCAGTTGTGAGATACTCCGCGACCGAGCGCGTCAACCGTCCGCCCATCAGATGGACAGGGCGGGACTTGTCGGCCAGAATACCCGCAACTGTGTCAAACACCCGCAGATCCTGCTGGCTCAGAGTTTGGTTCAGGTTATCGATCACACTTGTTGCAAAACGGTTCAGCGGGTGGTCTGGCTGGGAGTTATCTGCCCATTTTTCGTGCTTTGCGATCGGGGAGGCAAGGCGTTCGCCCATTTCTTCATGCAACTGCATTCGGAATTCAGGGTAGCCAGAGAAGCCCAGTTTTCGCACCAACCGCACCACAGTCGGGGCCGACACACCTGCTTCCTGCGCTATTTCCGACACTGACCCCAACACAGAAAGCGGAAAGTTGCCCAGCATATGGCTGGCAAGTTGGCGCTCTGCGCGCGTCATGCCTGACATGGCCGCGCGCAACTTGTCTTCCAGTGTCTGAAACTGTGTCATGAGGCCCTGAACCGCGATTCCCTGAAAAGAAACTGCCCATTTGTAACATATGTTACAAAAAAGAAAGAAAAGAAATATACTTGACACAAAAACCTCAACCAGTGCAGCCTGTGATCTGTGCGCAGCTATGCGCTCGGCAGCGGTCGGGGATGCAACGGATGACTCCGCAAGACGCAGTGACGGAATGGGCAGGCAGCGTGCTGGGCTGGAGCGAGTCTGGCGCTGCGGTCGAGCCTGATGCGCCGCCCGCTGTTATTGTGATTTGTGAACATGCGTCAAACCGCGTCGTGGACCCGTGGATGAATGCGGCTGCGGATTTGCTGGCCTCTCATGCGGCCAGCGATCCCGGCGCGCTGGGGCTTGCGCTGGCACTTGGTCCGCATCTGGCGCGCGTCTGCGGGGCTGTGGAGTTGATCCATGCCCCGCTGTCGCGTCTGATCTATGACCTGAACCGCAGCCCGGACCGGCCTGATGCTTGTCCGATAAAGTCCGAAATTCATTGCATCGCACTGAACGAGGGCCTTTCCGCAGCTGAACGCCTTGAGCGGATTGAGCGCCTCTACCTGCCGTTCCATGGCCTTGTGCGTGCCCGGATCGCGCGGGCGCTGGCACTGGGGGCGCGGCCTGTAATCCTGACGATCCACTCCTTTGCACCCATCTGGCATGGCGCGCCGCGTAAGGTGGAATTCGGGGTTATTCATGACGATTTGCCCGCGCTGGCCGAGCTGATTGTCGCGCAAGCCGAGGGGCTGGGATTGGTGACCGAATTGAATGCGCCCTATTCTGCGGCCGATCACGTTACCCATACCTTGCGGCTTCATGCTCTGCCTTACGGTTTGGATAACGCCATGCTGGAATTGCGCAATGACCTGATCGCAACACCAGAGGCGCAAGAGGCACTGGCCGCGAGACTTGCGACTGTCCTGGCCCATGCGATTGACCGTGTGACGGAGGTGCAATGCCCCGCGCTGTGATCGCCTATCTCCGTTTTGTCGAGGCGTTGAATTACCGCGTCGGTCGGCTGGCGATGTGGAGTTTGTTCGTGCTGATGGCCGTGCTGGGTTGGGGCGCAATTGCCCGCGCAGGCTTCACCCCGCAAATCTGGACCGACGAGATGGCGCAGTTCCTGCTGCTTGGCTATTTCATGCTGGGCGGGGCCTATGCGTTGCAGATGGGATCTGCAGTGCGCATGGACTTGCTTTATTCACGCTGGTCAGACCGCACCAAGGCCGCCGTCGATGCGATAACCATTTTCACGCTGCTGATTTATCTGGGTGTTCTGCTGTGGGGTGGGATCGAAAGCACGCAATACGCGCTGGAATATGGCGAGCGTCGGCGTGGGATGTGGCGGCCCTATATGGCCCCGATCAAGATCGTGATGTGTATCGGCATTGTGCTGATGATCCTGCAATGCACGGCCTTTCTGATCCGTGACATCGCCAAGCTGCGCGGGATCGAGATTGAGGAGCGCACGGCCTGATGTCTTACGAAATGATCGCTGCGCTGATGTTTGGGTCCATGCTTATGGTCATGCTGACCGGCCAGCGCATGTTCGGGGTCATTGGCTTTGTCGCGGTGGTTGCTGCAATCGGGCTGTGGGGAGACAGGGGCGGGTACGATCTGGCTTTCGCCCAGACCCTCAAGCTGATGAACTGGTTCCCGCTGATGACGCTGCCGATGTTCATTTTCATGGGCTATGTGCTCTCGGAAAGCCGGTTGGCAGACGATCTGTATCGTATGTTCCATGTCTGGTTCGGCCCGGTGCCAGGCGGGCTGGCCATTGGCACAATCGTGTTGATGGTGCTGATTTCAGCCATGAACGGCTTGTCCGTGGCAGGCATGGCAATCGGGGCTACGATTGCGCTGCCGGAACTGTTGAAACGCAATTACAACAAGCTCATGGTGACAGGTGTCATTCAGGCGGGCTCCAGCCTTGGGATTCTGGTGCCGCCTTCGGTGGTTCTGGTGCTCTATGCCATGATCGCACGCCAACCGGTCAGCCACCTCTGGGCCGCAGGGCTGCTGCCCGGGCTTTTGCTGGCGACGCTTTTCATAATTTACATCTGGTTGCGCTGCCGCATGAACCCGTCACTTGGCCCGGTGATCGACCCTGATGAACTGGCGCAGGTCACACGTTCAGAGAAATATCGCCTGCTTCTGGCTGGGCTTATGCCGCTGGGCATCTTCGCGGTGATGATGGTGCCATTCGTGCTGGGCTATACGCGTCTGGTGGAAAGTTCTGTCGTCGGTGCAGTGGCCGCGTTGACCGTAAGCGTTGCCAAAGGACGGATGAGTTGGGCTGTGCTGGAAACATGCACGCGTAAGACGCTTGCCATCTCTTGTATGTTCTTGTGGATCATCCTGGCCGCTTTGGCATTCGGGGCGGTGTTCGATGGTCTGCGCGCGGTCGATTTCGTGCGTGCGCTGTTCATGGACAATCTGGGCCTTGGGCGCTGGGAGATCCTGATCCTGATGCAGATTTCCTTCATCCTTATGGGTATGTTTCTGGATGATACGGCGATGCTGGTGATCGTGGCCCCTCTTTATGTCCCCATTGTGCGGATGCTCGAGTTTGACCTGATCTGGTATGGCGTCCTGTACACGATCACCTGTCAGATCGCATATATGACGCCCCCCTTCGGCTATAACCTGTTCCTGATGCGCGCCATGGCCCCGAAGGAGGTTTCGCTGGGCGACATCTACCGCTCGATCATCCCCTTTGTCGGTGTGATGGTCGTCGGGCTGGGCCTTGTGATGGCTTTCCCGCAGATCGCACTCTGGCTGCCGGGGGTTCTGTTTCCCTGAAAACTACAGAAGGCGCGGCAAACTCGCCCCAATTCAACCCCAACCGGAAGGAAAAGACCATGACCACGACAAGACGGAAGTTTCTGACCACGGGTGCCCTTGGTGGTGCCGCCGCCCTCGCCGCCCCGGCCGTCAAGGCGCAATCGCCGATCCGCTGGCGGTTGCAGACCTATGCAGGTGCGGCCCTCGGCGCGCAGGTTGCCAAGCCGGCCATCGACATGTTCAACGCCATTGCAGGCGAAGAGATGCAGATCGACCTGTTCTATGCCGACCAGCTTGTGCCCACGGAAGAGCTGTTTCAGGCCATGCAGCGCGGCACGATCGACGCGGTGCAATCGGATGATGATTCCATGGCGTCGCCCACGGAAGTCACGGTATTCGGGGGCTATTTCCCCTTTGCTAGCCGCTATTCACTGGATGTGCCCGCGCTGTTTCACGACTGGGGCCTGAACGAGATCTGGGCAGAGGAATACGCGAAAGTCGGCGTGAAGCATATCTCGGCAGGGTCGTGGGATCCGTGCCATTTCATCACCTCCTCACCGATCACGTCACTTGCTGATTTGCAGGGCAAGCGGGTCTTCACCTTCCCGACCGCGGGGCGTTTCCTGTCGCAATTCGGTGTCGTGCCGGTGACCGTGCCGTGGGAGGATGTCGAGATTGCACTGCAAACACGCGAAATCGACGGAGTCGCATGGTGCGGGATCACCGAAGCCTATGAGGTGGGTTGGGCCGATATCTGTAGCCATTTCCTGACCAACAATATCTCTGGCGCCTGGATCGGGCATTTCTTCGCCAATATGGACCGCTGGAATGAGTTGCCCGAACATCTGCAAAACCTGATGGCCACCTGTTTCGAGCAGTCGCATTACTACCGTCAGCACTGGTATTGGGCCGGCGAGGCAC
>SKGU01000363.1 GCA_007117255.1 Natronohydrobacter sp.
GCAGCGCCCACACCCACAGAGCCGGGCAGTCCGGGTTGAAGCTGCCCAAGCTCATCGCGCGAGATTTCTTCCACCTCGACCCCATGCGCGCGGTAGGTGGCAAAATTGGTCGCGCGGTGTTCAGCCTCTGTCTCGAAGAGATAGAGCGAGCCAAGTGGCTTCAACCCGGCTTCGCCCTCGATTGCCGATGCCATTTCGCGCCATGCCGCCGCTGTCGGGGCCAGAAGTGCGGCAATGGCGTATGCATTGGCCTGTGCGCGTCCCGGCAGGCATTCGCGGGTGAAGCGCAAGAGCCAAGGCGCAAGCGCCAGTCCGGGGCGGATCGCCAGCGGGCTGTTGCGGTCAAACAGCAGGGACGGCAGGTTGCGCAGCACATCGGGTGTGCCCACAGGCATGACGGCATAATCTGCGATCACGCCGGCATTGCCGTAGGACGCGCCGGTTTCATCATCGTCAGGTGCAATCAGCGTGACTTCATGGCCCTGTTCTGCCAGCCGCAGCGCACAGGCAAGGCCCACTATTCCGGCACCCACAATGGCAATTTCGCAGTCTTTCAGCATTTTGACCTCTGGCGCTACGGGGGAAGTCTTGCCAAGCTGTGGGCGATATCGCAAGCATGTCCTATTTGAGACTGTGTACCCTTGCCCGTATGTCTGTGAAAGAGGTGCAACAGAAGATTGGTCAGGTCATTGTCATCAGATCCTGTTTTGCGCCCTTTGTCTGCGATCTTGCATTTCCGCGATGTGCCTGTTGGCCCATCCCCAAATCGCGAAACGCCTGGTGCGCTCTGGCCGGATTTTGCGCGTCAGACCGATGCGCGTCTGTGGCGACGTGGGCGGCGCGTGTGCAGAGCCCCAAGCCTGACTCCAGAGACCTGCCGTGTCGAGCACGCGCCCGCAGCCTTTGTTTCTTGTGTCGAGCCGCATTTCGGCCATTTCGTGTCCGAAGCGGTGCCGCGATTGCCGCAACTTCTGGCCGAGGTTCCTGACCTGCCGCTTGTCTTCACGCATGACCGCAAGACCGACCCGAAAGCGTTGCCTGCTGTTTTCACACAAGTGCTGGACTGGCTGGACATTCCGCCGAGGCAGGTACGCCTGATCAGCCGCCCGACGCTGTTTCGTGAGCTGTGCATCGCGGCACAGGCCGAACATCTGGATGGCCCGCGCACGCCCGAAGCCTATCTTGATCTGCTGGATGCGCGGATTGCGTCAAAACTGCCGCGTGGCAGGCCCGAAGGTGTCACATATGTGACCCGTGCCGGCCTTGACCCGATCAAGGGATCACATGCGGGTGAGGGGTATCTGGTCGCTTGCCTGCGTGAGCTTGGCGTTCGGGTGATCTATCCGGAAAACATGACCCTTTGCGAACAGATGAAAGCCTATGCGTCAAGCGCGCATCTGGTCTTTGCCGAAGGCTCCGCCTTGCATGGGCGGCAGTTGATCGGGCGGCTGGACCAGCAGATTTCGGTTCTGCGACGCCGCCGGAAAAGCGAGATGGCCCAGGGCCAGATTGCACCGCGCTGCGCGCAACTTCACTATGTCTCTGCCTATGGCGGCGGTCTGCATGTGGTCAATCGCTACGGGGCGAAGGTGCTTTTTGCGATGAAGGCCCTGTTTCATGCTGAAGCGGTGCTGGAGCATTTCGAAAGCCTCGATGTGCCGCTGCGCCGCATCTGGCACATGGCGCAGTATCGCGCAGCGAGGGATCGCGATGTGCTCGATTGGGTTCATGCTGCCTATAACCCGTCGCTGCCGCGATGGTTGCGTGCCGTGAATGAAGATGATTACCTGTTCGAGCAGATGCGCGCCCTGCACCTGAAGCATTTGCGCCGTCCCGCGCGGGCGATCATTCGTGCATGGCGTGCCCATGGCTGAATGCGCGAGCATGACGCATCGCTTTCAGCCCCCCAAAACCAGTGCGCGCGGGGTCATGTCAGGTCCGATCAGGTAAATCGCATCTTCGCTGATCGCGGCAACAGTGCCCCCGTCCAGCGCATCGCCCTGTCGCAACCGTAAGATACGCCCATCCGGCAAACGGACAAGCGCATGGCGAACACCGTCCTGACGCACGACGGCAATCAGGTTGACATCTTCGACATCAATACGGCCTGCTTCAGTGGCCATATCCAGCATCGTACGCCCCGGTGGCAGGACAAAATTGCGCGTGCTTTCGCCATCAAGGCTCAACGGCAAGGGTTCAAACGCATGGGCGAGCACCGGGCGTGATGGTGGTGCAAGTGGCATGATGGCCGCTTGTTCTGGCTCTGCGTCAGAAATGGCTGGTATTGGCGCAGCCCCCGGTTCATGCGCGACAGGGCCTGTCTGTCCGGGCAGGGTGCAGAAGCGGGTATCCTCTGCGCAATGGTCAATTGCAAGACTGGCGGCAAAGAGCCCCGCCAGGCTGAGTGTCACAGCCAGCCCAAGCTGGCGCAATACAGGGCGGCGCTGTCGCGACTTTGGGGGCAGCGGGCGCAACTGTTCAGGCAGGTCGGATCTGCCTTGCATCTTTCGCCGCGTGCGACGGGGCTGCGGCATGGCATCGCGTGTCTGCATGGGCGGTCGCGCTCCTCAGGATATCTATTCTACCCTGAAACTACGCTCCAATCCATTTCCAAACTCTCAACAAGGCAGTGAAGGAATTGAAAAGCTCAATAGCCAGTGTCGCGCGAGACCTGATGTTTCAGCGCAAGCCCGGCTTCCATCCGTGCGATATTCTCGACGATGACACGCGCTGCACTTGGCGCGCGGGTGGTCGCAGCGATATGTGGGGTCACAGTAACGCGGGGGTGATGCCAGAACGGATGATCCGCAGAGAGCGGTTCGTGGCGAAAAACATCGAGCGTTGCATGGGCAATCTGTTCGCGATCCAGCGCGTCGATCAGCGCCTGATCATCGATCAATGCGCCGCGACCGGGATTGATCAGCCGCGCGCCGGGGCGCAGTTGCGCAAGCCGTCTGGCGTTCAGCAAATTCTCGGTCTGCGGGGTGTGGGGCAGCAAGGTCACAAGGATTTCAGTGCTTTGCAGCAGGGTCTTCAAGCCCTCGTCGCCATGGTGACAGGTGATGTCAGGCAGGGATTTCGCGGCTCTTGACCAGCCTTGCACCTGAAACCCCAGTTGCAAAAGCGTGCGCGCGCAGGCCAACCCAAGGGCGCCAAGCCCCAGAATGCCGATCTGACGTTCGTGGGCAAGGGGCGGCTCCACTGCAACCCAGTCACCGGGGCGCGCGGTGATATGTGCGTCCATGCCCAGATGATAGCGCAGCACATGACCCGTGACATATTCGATCATGCCCTGGGTCAGCGACGGATCGACCATGCGCGCAAGTGGCTGCGTCAGCGTGGCATTTCCCACGATACGCTCTACCCCGGCCCACAGGCTCAGCACGGCCTTGCAGCGCGTGAACGGGGTAAAATCCTGCAAGCTGCTGGAGGGCGCGTAGATGATGTAATCTACATCTTGGGGCGCTGCATCCGTTACAACAGTGGCTGTCAATCCTGCTTCGGTCAGGGCGCTGCTCAGCGGTGCGCGGTAGTCTTCATAAGCATCAGCCCCGGCGGCGAAAAGAAGGGTCAGCGTCATGATGGCAGCCTCGCGCGGTGAATTTGAGCCGAATGGACCAGCCCGAAGCCCACCATCAGCACGATCATGGCTGACCCGCCATAGGAGACAAGCGGCAAAGGCACGCCCACCACAGGGGCCAGTCCCATGACCATGGCCATATTGACCGCGAAATACAGGAAGAAATTGCCAATCACGCCCATGACCAGAAGCGCGCCGAAACGGTTGGTCGTGCGGATCGCAGTCAGCAGGCAGACCGCCAGGATCATCATGTAAAGCAGCAAAAGTGACGATGCGCCCACGAAACCAAACTCTTCGGCCAGTGTCGTGAAAATGAAATCAGTGTGTTTTTCCGGAAGAAAGTTCAACCGCGCTTGCGTACCTTCCATGAAACCACGCCCTGACCAGCCGCCAGAGCCAAGCGCGATCATCGACTGGTTGATATGGTAGCCCGCTCCCAGCGGGTCCAGCGTTGGGTCAAGAAAGGAATCGATCCGCCGAAACTGATAATCCTTCAGCAACTGCCATTCCGTCCCGCGTGACTGCATGACCGCAGTGACCAGCCCTCCGATTGTACCAAACAGGGCCGCGAAATAAGCCCAGTGTACCCCGGCTGCAAAAATGACCACGCCACCGCCTGCGGCAATCAGCATGGCTGTGCCAAGATCGGGTTGGCGCAGCACCAGAAGCGTTGGCAACAATGCGATCAATGCCCCGACCAGAACCCAGAGTGGATGCGAGACTTTCTTGACACCCAGCCAGTCGTAATAGGCAGCAAGCGCAAGAATTGTGGTGATCTTGGCCAGTTCGGACGGTTGCAGCCGGAATGGACCGATCAACAGCCACCGCTTTGCCCCCATGCCGACAGTGCCGAAGAACTCCACCCCAAGAAGCAGCAGAAGTGCAACGATATAGCCAATCCCCGCAATCGAGCGCCAGAACCACAGCGGCGTGAAGGCCACGACGAACATGACAAGCAATCCGATGCCGAAGCGCTTGATCTGTGGATCAGCCCAAGGCGTCAGGCTTCCGCCCGCGACCGAATAAAGCATGACGAAACCATAACTCGCCACCATGATCAGCAAAAAGATCAGTGGCCAGTTCAGATACAGCACTTTGCGCAGGCCAGACGGCATCTGCTTGGTGTTGTATTCAAGATAGCTCATGCTCGGCTGATCCGCATGTCTTCGGGGCGGCGCAATCTTTGTTCCATCTCGCGCTGCTCGAATTCGATCCGGTTGCGCTGTGGTGCCGGATAGGCCGACAACGGCGGGGACGCGTCATTCAGCGCAGCGAGCATGATGTCGCGCCCGATAGGGGTTGCGGCAGACGATCCACCGCCGCCATGCTCCACAACCACCGACACGGCGTAGCGCGGGTTGTCATAGGGCGCGTAGCTGACAAACAAAGCATGGTTGCGCCGGTTCCACGGCAGGTCTTCCTGACGCCTGATCCCGGCTTCGCGTTCCGCACGGGTGATCGAGAAAACCTGACTGGTGCCTGTCTTGCCGGCCATGGTCTGACCATCGGCCACCACGCGCGACGAATAGGCTGTTCCGCGCCGGTCATTGACGGTTTGATTCATCCCCTGACGGATCATGCGCAGCCATTCCGGGCGCAGATCAAGCGATGCCAGTTCGCGGTCACTGCGTTCCAGCGGGTCGCGTACAAGACGCGGCAACACTGCGCGGTTTGTCGCAAGCCGGGCGGTCAGAACTGCAAGTTGCAAAGGCGTTGACAGCACAAAACCCTGGCCGATGGAGGCGTTCACCGTATCCCCGATGCGCCATTCGGCGTTACGGTTGTTACGCTTCCATTCGCGCGTCGGATTCAGGCCACCTGCAACGGATGTGATGGGCAGATCATAGCGGATGCCAAGCCCAAGCCGGGTAGACATTGCGTTGATCTTGTCGATCCCGCAGCGCTGCGCCATCTCATAGAAATACACATCGCAGCTTTCCGCGAGCGCAGAGACCAGCCCCACGCGCCCATGCCCGCCACGCTTCCAGCAATGGAAGCGGTTGCCTGACACATCCATATGGCCGGGACAGAACACGGTTTCCTGCCCATCTGTGACACCGTCTTCCAAGGCCGCGAGTCCTGTGACCATTTTGAAGGTCGATCCAGGCGGATACATGCCCTGCACGGTCTTGTTGACCAACGGGCGATAGTCATTGTTCAGAAGCTCGTTGAAATTCGTCGTCGATATCCCGCGCACAAACATATTCGGGTCAAAACTGGGACCAGAGGCAAGTGCGAGGATGTCACCGTTTGTCACATCCACGACGACAGCGGCGGCGCTTTGTCCGTGCAGGCGCTCCAGTGCGTAATTTTGCAGCTTGGCATCAATTGTCAGATGAACATTTGCCCCTGGTGTCCCCTCAACGCGGTCGAGTTCGCGCATCACCCGGCCCACTGAATTCACTTCGACCCGCTGCGAGCCCGCCCGCCCGCGCAGCCGGTCTTCGGCCATGCGTTCAACACCGCTCTTGCCGATCTGAAACCGCGGGATCATCAATACCGGATCAGGTGTTTCCAGTGCTTCCAGGTCGCGCTCGGATACCGGGCCGACATAGCCCACAACATGCGCCGTATCCTGGCGTAGCGGATAGAGGCGCGACAGCCCCATTTCTGGCGTGACACCGGGCAGGGCGGGGGCATTGGCGGCCACGCGGCTGATTTCTTCCCAACTCAGCCGCTCTGCCACAGTCACTGGCACGAAAGGACGATTGCGCAGCATGTCGCGGCGGGTGCGTTCGATATCGTCTTCGGTCAGGGGAATCAGTTGTGCCAGACGTCCCAGCACAAGGTCGATATCGCCCACATCGTCACGCTTGATCACGACACGGTAGTTCTGCTCATTGCCCGCCAGCAACACGCCGTTGCGATCCAGAATCAACCCCCGCACAGGTGGCAAAAGCCGAAGATTGATACGGTTTTCTTCGGCTAGAAGGCGGAATTCCTCGGACTGGTTAAGCTGCATCTCGCGCAGACGCCACAACAGCGTGCCCGCAAAAGCAAGCTGCAAGCCGCCGATCACAAGGCCGCGCCGCCCGATGGTGCGGCGGCTGAGTTCCTTTTCCTGTTCCGAGCGTTTCACAATCTTTGTCCCAAAGCGTCGACTTCTCCCGTTGCCGGTTTGCGCAATCCGAAGACGAAATGCGACACCGCAACAACGGCCGGGTAGACCAGCACAGTGCCCAGTAAATGCAGAAAGCTCAAGCCAAGCGGCACCTGTGGCACCATCACAATCATGAGTATTGCACGATTGGCCAGAAACATGACCACCATCAGCACGGCCACAAGCAGATATTCCAGCCAGAACCCGTAGCCGCGAAACTGATCCGAGCGGCGGCGCAGGAACTCACTGCCCAACAATACGATCATCGCCCAAAGGCCAGGTGGGCGTAGCAACAGGATGTCTTCAATAAAGAAATATGCCGCAATGATCGGGGCGGGCAGCAAGTCCGGACGACGCACGACCCATGCAAATGTCAAGCATAGCAAAAGGTCGGGCATCGGAAAACTGGACCAGAGACTGGCTTCATTGAAGTCAGCCAGCGCTTCGGCTTCACTCAGCCCCGGTGCAACCCCATATCCGCCCAGCGGCAGCAGGCGATACAAGGTCATCAGCCCCGCCAACCCCAGAAACAGGGTCACGAAGACCACGCGCTTGCTCTGGCGGCGGTTAACCATTTTCTCCGGTCTCTGTGTCGGTCGGGGTCATGTCCTGCTGTAGATCGTCCAGCAGGGCACTTGGCGGGGCGATCAGCGCGCCCGTATCCGTGATCCGCTCGACAGGGCGCGAGCGCAGTACGCGCAGGAATTCCAGTCGCCCGAAATCGGCAGCAATGCGCACGCGCAACCGACGGTCGCGGGTGATGACGACTTCGCCCACCAACAGCCCTGCCGGAAACACCCCGCCATCGTCCGAGCTGATCACCCGGTCGCCTGGACGCAGATCATCGGGTGTCTCGACGAACTCAAGCATCGGATAGGGCGAATTATCGCCAATCAGCATGGCACGCTGGCCAGAGGGTTGCACGATCACCGGCACTGCGCTGGCCGTATCCGTCAGCAGCACCACGCGCGATGTGCGTTGCCCCACACCCGCGATGCGCCCGGCAAGGCCCAGACCGTCCATCACTGCCCAGCCATCCTGCACCCCGTCGCGTGCGCCTACATTCAGCAGCACCGATTTGCGGAAGGTTGATCCGCTATCAGCCATCACGACGCCTGTCACATGGGTCAGCTGCGGATCAAGCCGCACCTGATTGAGGTCCAGAAGCTGCGCATTGCGCTGTTCCAGTTGCAGCGCCGCTTCTCGCCAGGACCGCATTTGCTGCAATTCGCGGCGTAATTCCTGATTCTGCTCGATAATCCGTGCATATGACCGCAGGTTTTCGGCCACACCCACCACTCGTGCCACGGGTTTCATCGCCCAGTCGAAAGATGGAACAACCCGGTCAATCACGGCCATGCGGAAGCGTTCAACGCGCGGGCTGTCAATACGCCACACAAGAAAGGTCAGAAACAACGCAACCGCAATCAAACCGATCAGGATGCGCCGGACCGGGCGGATGAAATCCTGATCATGTTTGCGATCTTCGGCCAAATACGCCCCTCTGCTGCCTTAGAGTGCAACCCGGCCCGTGTGACGGGCGCCAAGGTTGCAAGTCAAACAAAAGCCGGAGTACGGGAAGCGATCAGGCTCGCCCTGCGTCCCGTCTCCAGAAATCAGCTTTCATAGTCGATGGCATGGCGCAACTGTTTCTCATATTCCAGCGCCTTGCCGGTACCGATTGCCACGCAATTGAGCGCTTCATCAGCCACTGAAATCGACAATCCGGTCTGTTCGCGCAGTGCCAGATCCAATTCACCCAGCAGCGCGCCGCCGCCCGTCAGCATGACGCCACGATCAACGATATCGGCGGCCAGATCGGGTGGCGTGGTTTCCAGCGCGATCATCACGGCCTCGCACATGGTGGTAACGGTTTCGGCCAGTGCTTCGGCGACTTGCGCCTGTGTGATCTCGGTTTCCTTGGGCACGCCGTTCAGCAGGTCACGCCCGCGCACCAGCATGGACTTTCCGCGCCCGTCATCGGGCATGCGGGCGGTGCCGATGGCGCATTTGATCTTTTCTGCCGTGGCATCGCCAATCAGCAGGTTCTGGTTGCGGCGCAGGAAGTTGACAATGGCTTCGTCCATCCGGTCGCCCCCCACACGCACAGAGCGCGCATAGACGATATCGCCAAGCGACAAAACGGCCACCTCGGTCGTGCCGCCGCCGATATCGACAACCATGCTGCCTGTGGGGTCAGTGATGGGCATGCCCGCCCCGATGGCCGCTGCGATCGGCTCCGAGATCAGCCCCGCGCGGCGCGCACCGGCAGACAGCACCGATTGACGGATTGCGCGTTTTTCCACCGGGGTCGCACCGTAGGGCACACAGACAATGACCTTGGGTTTTGACAGGAAGTTGTTGCGATGCACCTTGCGGATGAAATGCTTGATCATTTCTTCAGCGACATCGAAATCTGCAATCACCCCGTCGCGCATGGGGCGGATCGCCTCGATGCTGCCAGGGGTGCGCCCCAGCATTAACTTGGCATCCTCGCCCACAGCCAGCACAGCTTTGCGCCCGTCCTTGATGTGATAGGCGACCACCGAGGGCTCATTGAGGATGATACCGCGCCCCTTGACATAGACCAGAGTATTGGCTGTGCCGAGGTCGATCGCCATGTCCGACGAAAACAGGCTGGGGAAGAAATTCATGCGGATATCCTGTCGCTCATGCAAGGTAGGCCCCCAAAAGTGAGAACCCGTGCGTCGGCGCCTTATAGGGCGGTGTAGGGGATGCGGTAAAGGGGGGCTGGGTGCCTGATGCGCGGGAAATGGCCCCATGGGCGCAAGTTTGCGTGACTGCGCGCCTGTTCACAGGCGCGGCGCGGCACGATTTCGGCCCGCACGCCACTTGTGCCGCTGTCCGACAATTGAATCTGTCTAACGTCTACAGAACTGGTGATGCCGAAGTCGCGATATCCGGGTGGCGCGCGATCGTTTACAGCCGCGACAAACGCTCTGTCAAAAGGTCGAAAAACCCTGCGTCGTTAATGCCGCCCATAAAGGTCGCGTTCGGTGCGCGGCGCGTGACACGCCACCAATCCGCGACCGTCATCCCAAGGGTCAAATCTGATTCTGTCTCGATTTCAACATTGATATGGCGGCCTGTGAACAGGTCTGGTTTCAGCAGATATGCAATGGTGCAAGGATCATGCAGCGGGGCACCTTCGGAACCGTATTTTTCCTTGTCGAAACGCTCGAAGAAATCGGTCCAGCTTGCGACAGCGGGGCCAACGCGCCCCGCATTGCGAAATGCCTCGACCCGTGCGCGCGAGGTCAGCGCCTTATGCGTCACATCGAGCGGCATGACCACCATCGGCACGCCTGCGCCAAACACGATCTTGGCGGCTTCCGGGTCCACATAAATGTTGAACTCGGCCGTGGGCGTGATGTTCCCGCCCTCGAAATACCCGCCGCCCATAAGGACAATCTCGCGGATGCGTGGAATGATATCGGGCGCGCGCTGGATGGCTGTGGCAATGTTGGTCAATGGCCCGATGGGGACCAGCGTGATCGCGCCTTCCGGTTCGGTGCGCAAGGTTTCGATCAGAAAATCCACTGCGTGCTGTTCTTGCAAGGCCATGATCGGATCCGGCAGGTCCATACCATCCAGCCCGGTCTTCCCATGCACATGCTCGGCTGTGACCAGCGGCCGCGCAAGCGGCGCGTCACAGCCTGCAAAAACGCGCATATCGGGCCTGTTCGCCAATTCGCAGACAATCCGTGCGTTCTTGGACGTCAAGGGAAGCGGCACATTGCCAGCCACACAGGTGATGCCCAGAAGCTCCAGTTCGGGCGAAGCCAGCGCCAGAAGGATAGCCACAGCGTCATCTTGTCCGGGGTCTGTATCGATGATGATCTTGCGCGCCATGTCTGCCTCCTGAATTTGTTTGCAGCCAGAATGCGCGATACTGCGGGCAGGTGCAATCGCGTCTGTTTGCGCTACACTGCCAAGGGAATCATTGACGAGCGCTACGGCACGCACATATTAAATGAACAAGCGTTCAGTTAGGGAGGACTTTGCGCCATGTTCACGGCATCTATGACATTCGATCTTGGCGAGGATGTGAATGCACTGCGCGAGATGGTGCATCGCTGGGCGCAGGAACGCGTCAAGCCGATGGCGGCAGAGGTGGACCGCACGAACCATTTCCCGAATGAACTGTGGCGCGAAATGGGCGATCTGGGGCTGTTGGGCATCACTGTGCCCGAAGAGATGGGCGGGTCCGGGATGGGTTATCTGGCCCATGTGATCGCGGTAGAGGAGATCGCGCGCGCCTCGGCCTCGGTGTCGCTGTCTTATGGCGCACACAGCAATCTGTGCGTGAACCAGATCAAGCTCAATGGCAATGACGCGCAGCGCGCGAAGTACCTTCCGGGGCTTATCTCTGGCGAGCATGTCGGCGCGCTGGCCATGTCTGAGGCAGGCGCGGGGTCCGATGTGGTGGGCATGAAGCTGCGCGCCGAAAAGAAGAATGATCGATTTATTCTGAACGGCACGAAATACTGGATCACAAATGGCCCGGATGCTGATGTGCTGGTCGTCTATGCCAAGACCGACCCAGGCGCAGGGTCCAAAGGGATCACAGCTTTTCTGATCGAGAAATCCATGACCGGGTTTTCCACATCGCCGCATTTCGACAAGCTGGGCATGCGCGGCTCGAACACGGCCGAACTGGTGTTTCAGGATGTCGAAGTTCCCTATGAGAATATCCTCGGTGAAGAAGGGCGCGGGGTGCGCGTGCTCATGTCGGGGCTGGACTATGAGCGCGTGGTGCTGTCGGGTATCGGCACCGGTATCATGGCGGCCTGTCTCGACGAGATCATGCCCTATCTGCGCGACCGCCAGCAATTCGGAAAGCCCATCGGCAGCTTCCAGCTGATGCAGGGCAAGATTGCGGATATGTACACAGCGATGAACTCGGCCCGCGCCTATGTCTATGAAGTCGCCAAAGCCTGCGACCGGGGCGAAGTGACGCGCGCGGATGCAGCGGCCTGCGTGCTCTATGCGTCCGAAGAGGCGATGAAACAGGCGCATCAGGCTGTGCAGGCGATGGGCGGCGCGGGGTTCATGAACGACTCGGCTGTCAGCCGGTTGTTCCGCGATGCGAAACTGATGGAGATCGGCGCGGGCACGTCAGAGATCCGCCGGATGCTGGTCGGGCGTGAATTGATGGGGGCGATGGGGTGAGGCAGGCGTGCGCCTTTGCTCTTGGCTTTGGCCTTGTGGGCAGCGCAGCCCTGGCTGAACAGGTCACATTTGACCCGGCACCTGTGATCGCCTGTCTGGATCAGGGTGCACAACATGCCTGCATCGGCGCAGGCCGAGATCCTTGCGCGCGGCAGAATTTGCCTTCGACTGTGGTGATAGAGGGCTGTCTCAAGGCAGAATATGAATTCTGGCAGGGGCTTGCCGAGCGCGCCTATGCAGGGCTTGAAGCCGAGGGGCTGGAGATTGATGCGCGTACCGAGTTTGCCGATCCACAGCCCCCGCGTCGTGTTGTGGCACTGGAACGTGCGCATCAGGCATGGCTGGACTATCGCGAGCAGCATTGCGCCTTTCAGCTTGCGCGTTGGCATGGCGGCTCTGGTGCGGGCGGGGCCTATTTTCGCTGCATGATGGAACTGACCGGCACTTATGCGCTGCAATTACAGCCGGATATCTGGATGCAAGAAAGGAACGGGGCGCAATGAAACTCACATCCTCTGTCCTGACTGGCTCTGACCAGTTCCGCGCCAATCGCGACGCGCATCTGGCGGCGCTGGCCGAGATCACGCAGGCGCAGGCGCTTGCGCGCGCGGGCGGCGGCGAAAAGGCCCGTGCCCGTCATGTCGCGCGCGGCAAGATGCTGCCGCGCGACCGGGTGGCCAACCTGCTTGATCCGGGTTCGCCCTTTCTGGAGGTCGGCAGCACGGCCGCGCATGGACTTTATGATGGGGCCGCACCCTGCGCAGGCGTCATCGCCGGGATCGGGCTGGTTTCGGGACGGTTCTGCATGGTGGTGTGCAATGATGCGACGGTGAAGGGCGGCACCTATTACCCGATGACCGTCAAGAAGCATTTGCGCGCCCAAGAGATTGCCGAGGAAAACCATTTGCCCTGCATCTATCTGGTGGATTCAGGCGGCGCGAATTTGCCAAATCAGGACGAGGTTTTTCCAGACCGCGACCATTTCGGGCGGATTTTCTACAATCAGGCGCGGATGTCCGCGAAGGGGATTGCGCAGATCGCGGTGGTGATGGGGTCTTGCACCGCAGGCGGGGCTTATGTGCCCGCCATGTCGGATGTGACGATCATTGTACGCGATCAGGGCACGATCTTTCTGGCCGGGCCGCCGCTGGTGAAGGCTGCAACCGGGGAAGTGGTCAGCGCCGAGGATCTGGGCGGCGGTGATGTGCATACGCGTCTGTCGGGCGTTGCAGATTATCTGGCCGAGGATGACGCCCATGCCTTGGCACTGGCGCGGCGTGCAGTGAGCAATCTGGCCAGTGGTGCGGGCAAAGCCCACACCCTACAAGGTACCATCGAGGATCCGGCCTATGATCCTGAAGAGATCCTCGGCGTCGTGCCCGCCGATCTGCGCACGCCCTATGACATTCGCGAGGTCATTGCGCGGCTGGTCGATGGCTCGCGCTTTGACGAGTTCAAGCCGCGCTTTGGCGAAACGCTGGTTACGGGGTTCGCGCATGTCATGGGAATGCAGGTGGGAATTGTTGCCAATAATGGCGTGCTGTTCTCTGATGCTGCGGTCAAGGGTGCGCATTTCATCGAGCTGTGTTCGCAGCGTCGTATTCCGTTGGTGTTTTTGCAAAACATCACTGGCTTCATGGTGGGCCGGAAATACGAGAATGAAGGCATTGCGCGGCATGGGGCCAAGATGGTGACGGCTGTGGCCTCGACCGCAGTTCCGAAGATTACAATGCTGGTGGGCGGCAGTTTCGGCGCGGGCAATTACGGCATGGCCGGACGCGCCTATTCGCCACGCTTCCTCTGGACTTGGCCTAACAGCCGTATCTCGGTGATGGGCGGAGCGCAGGCCGCGGGTGTTCTGGCGACGGTCAAGCGCGATGCGATGGAACGCTCCGGGCAGGATTGGAGCGCGGAGGAAGAAGACGCCTTCAAGCGCCCCACAATCGAGATGTTCGAGCGCCAGTCGCACCCGCTTTATGCGTCAGCGCGGCTTTGGGATGACGGGATTATCGACCCGCGCCAGTCGCGGCAGGTGCTGGGGATGTCGCTGAGTGCGGCGCTTTGTGCGCCGGTGGGAGAAACACGCTTTGGTGTGTTCCGGATGTGAAGCATTGAGTATTTTTGGCAAGATGAACCCCCGAAGCTGTTTCATCTTGCGTCAAATACTCCGGGGGGAATCGCCGCAGGCGATGGGGGGCAGCGCCCCCCTGTTGGAAGAAAGAGCCATGCCATGTTCGACAAGATCCTGATTGCCAATCGCGGCGAGATCGCCTGCCGGATCATCCGCACCGCGCGATCGATGGGTGTTCGCACAGTCGCGGTCCATTCAGACGCCGATGCCAATGCTCTGCATGTTGCTCTTGCAGATGAGACCGCCCATATCGGTGGCCCTGCGCCGCGCGACAGTTATTTGCGCGGGGATGCGATCATTCAGGCCGCATTGGCGACTGGCGTGCAGGCGATCCATCCGGGCTACGGGTTCCTGTCCGAGAACCCGGATTTCGTCGATGCAGTGGAGGCGGCGGGGCTGGTCTTCATCGGGCCCACGGCGTCTGCGATCCGCGCAATGGGTCTGAAAGATGCCGCCAAGGCCCTCATGCAAGAAGCCGGTGTGCCAGTTGTGCCTGGCTATCATGGGTCCAATCAGGACACGGAGCATCTTGCCGGGGCTGCCGATGCCATCGGCTATCCGGTGCTGATCAAGGCCGTGGCGGGTGGTGGCGGCAAGGGGATGCGGCTGGTCGAGCAGCCTTCACAGTTCATGGACGCGCTTGCCAGTGCCAAGAGTGAGGCGGCCACGGCTTTCGGCAATGAGGCCGTGCTGATCGAGAAATACATCACCAAGCCGCGCCATATCGAGCTGCAGGTCTTTGGCGATGGCGTTGAAGCCGTGCATCTGTTCGAGCGTGATTGCTCGCTGCAGCGCCGGCACCAGAAGGTGATCGAGGAAGCGCCGGCGCCGGGTATGACGGATGAGATGCGCGCTGCGATGGGCCAAGCCGCTGTGCGCGCCGCGAAAGCGATCGGCTACAAGGGCGCGGGCACCGTCGAATTCATCGTTGATGGCAGTCGCGGGCTGCGACCCGACGGGTTCTGGTTCATGGAGATGAACACACGGCTTCAGGTCGAGCACCCTGTGACCGAGGCGATCACCGGTGTTGATCTGGTTGAATGGCAGCTGCGTGTTGCGGCGGGCGAAGGCTTGCCCTGCACGCAGGACGCCTTGTCGATCACTGGACATGCCTTTGAGGCGCGTCTTTATGCTGAAGATGTGCCAGCGGGCTTTTTGCCTGCGACCGGGCGCTTGGAGTATCTGCGCTTTCCTGATGGCGGGCGCGCCGATACCGGGGTGCGCGCAGGCGATGTGATCAGCCCCTGGTATGACCCGATGATCGCCAAGATCATCACCCATGGCCCCACACGCGCGATTGCGCTCAAGCGGTTGGAAGCGGCGCTGGCGGGGACGGATGTGGCAGGGTCAGTGACCAATCTGGCCTTCCTTGGCGCGCTGGCACGGCATGAAGGGTTTCGCGCGGGCGATGTGGATACAGGCGTGATCGCGCGTGATCTGGAAGCGTTGGTGGCTGTGTCGGAACGCGCGCCTTGGGAATGGGCCGCCGCCGCGGCTTTCGCAATCGGCCTTGACGCTCTCGGCGCACCGCTTGCCGGGTTCAGCACGTCCGGGCTGATCTGGCAGCAGGTGCCCTTGGCCGATGCAGATATGCGCATTGCCGTGACGGGGCCGCGCGCCGCGGTGGTGGATGTCGCAGGGCAGGAGGTCCAGGTTCAGGCCATGGAGGACGGGTTGCGCGTAGCGGGTGCGCCGGGACTGGTGCGCGGGGTTTGTGCAAACGGAACGGTTTTTCTGTTCGGGCCTGTCCCGCGCGTGTTGGGGCTGGTCGATCCGCTTGACCGCGCCACGGGGCTTGGAGCCGGGGCGGATGTGGTGCTGGCCCCTATGCCTGGGCTGGTGAAGGCTATCTTCGTGGCACCGGGCGAAGAAGTCGCGGAAGGTGCGCGGCTCGCGATCCTGGAGGCGATGAAGATGGAGCATACACTGGTCGCTGCACGCGCAGGCCGTGTGGCCGAAGTGCTGGCCGCGCCGGGTGCTCAGGTCGAGGCGGGCGCGGCGCTTGTGCGGTTGGAGGACGAGGCATGAGCGCGGGTGCCGGGCCTTGGTGCAGGGGCTGCATTGAGTATTTTTGGCAAGATGAAGGGGCAGGGCGGTGATCCGGCTTTGGCATGTGGCGCAGTCGCGCTCGTTCCGGGTGCTCTGGGCGCTCGAAGAGATCGGCGCGGAGTATGAGCTGATCCGCTGTTCTTTCTTTGACCGGTCGCTGCGCGCGCCGGAGCATCTGGTGCGTTCCCCTGCCGGGCGTGTGCCGGCGCTGGAGGATGGCGCGACGGTGCTCAGCGAAAGCGGGGCGATCCTGACATGGTTGGCTGAGACGCGCGCGCTGCATCTGCGTGTGGCTGAGGGGGCTGAGGGGCGCGCGGCGTTTCTGCAGGGGGTGCATTATGCCGAAACTCTGGGTGCGCATCTGGCCAATCTGACGCAGCATCATGTCGTGTTGCGCGATGCGTCCATGCGATCGCCTACCGTGATGCGGCTGGAAGCCAAGCGGTTGGAGAATGCGCTGGGCGCCGTCGGGCCGGGTTGGGCGGCGGGCACGTTCAGTGTCGCGGATGTTGCTCTGGGCTATGCAGTCTGGCTGGCGCGGCGTTTCGTGACCTTGCCTGAGGGCGCGGCAGAGTATCTGGCAGCTTGCGCATCACGTCCGGCGTTTGAGCGGGCTTTGGTACAGGACGGGCCGCCTGAGATTTACCTGCGGGACTTCTACCCGCCGCCAGAGGAGTGAGCCATGCGCGTGGTCGAGATATTCGAAGTCGGACCTCGCGACGGGTTGCAAAATGAGGCCCGGCTGATCCCGGCAACAGAGAAAGTGGCACTGATCAATTGCCTGAGCCTTGCAGGGTTCCGGCGCATCGAAGTTGCGAGTTTCGTCAGCCCGAAATGGGTGCCGCAAATGGCGACATCGGCCGAGGTTCTGGGCCAGATCACCCGCGTGCCAGCAGTGCGCTATGCGGCGCTTGCGCCAAACATGCGCGGGCTGCAGGATGCGATCGCCGCACGCGCCGATGAAGTGGCGATTTTCGGCTCGGCCTCGGAAGGCTTCAGCCGGGCCAATCTGAATTGCACGGTGGAGGAAAGCCTTGCGCGTTTCGCCCCGGTCGTGAAGGCGGCGCGTGCGGCAGGGGTGCCGGTGCGTGGCTATATTTCCTGCGTGACCGATTGTCCCTTTGACGGGCCGACCCCGCCGGAAGCTGTGGCGCGGCTTGCGGTTCGTCTGCGCGATATGGGCTGTTATGAGATCAGCCTTGGCGACACGATCGGCCGTGGCACGCCTGATAGCATCGCCGCCATGTTGCGGGCTGTGCTGCAAGAGCTGCCGCCCGAGATTCTGGCGGGGCATTATCACGACACTGGCGGACGGGCGCTGTCGAATATCGAGGTTTCGCTGGAGCATGGCCTGCGGGTTTTTGATGCCGCAGTTGGCGGACTTGGAGGTTGTCCTTATGCGCCTGGTGCCTCTGGCAATGTGGCGACGGAAGCTGTGCATGAATGGCTGACCGGGATGGGCTGGACAACCGGGCTGGACCGCGCAGTTCTGTCGAAGGCTGCAGATATGGCGCGCGCGATGCGCGAAGGAGGGCAGGATGTATCAGACACTCAGCGTTGAATGTGACACGCGTGGCGTGGTGACACTGACTTTGAATCGCCCCGAAAAACATAATGTGCTTGATGCACAGATGATCGCGGAACTGACCGCGGCCGCGGCGGATCTGGGCGCAGACAAGGCTGTGCGTGTGGTCGTGTTGACCGGGGCGGGGACGAGTTTTTGCGCAGGTGGCGATCTGGGCTGGATGAAAGCCCAGATGCAGGCGGATCGTGCAACCCGTGCGCTTGAGGCCGGGAAGCTGGCCGCGATGCTGGGTGCGCTGAACCGGATGCCGAAGCCTCTGATCGGACGTGTGCAGGGGCAGGCTTTCGGCGGCGGGATCGGCATGATGGCTGTGTGTGATGTGGCCATCGGTGTGATGACAGCAAAATTTGCGCTGACGGAAACGCGCCTTGGGCTGATCCCGGCGACAATTGGCCCCTATGTGCTGGCGCGGATGGGGGAGGCCATGGCGCGGCGGGTGTTCATGTCGGGGCGGCGTTTCAATGCGGATGAGGCGGTGAACCTTGGCCTTTTGGCGCGTTCCGTGTCGTCAGAAGCCTTGGATGCTGCGATAGAAAAGGAAGTCGCGCCATATCTGACCTGTGCGCCCGGCGCGGTGGCGCAAGCGAAGGCTTTGGCGCTGCATCTGGGCGCGGGCGTCGGGTCAGACGAAATAGAGCATTCCATTGCGGCGCTCGTGACTTGCTGGGAAGGGGAAGAGGCGCGCGAGGGGGTGTCTGCCTTTTTTGACAAGCGCAAACCTGATTGGATGACCTGATCGGCCAACAGGCGCGGCAATAGGGTTTGGTGCAGGGCTCGGTCAGCCAAGGCGAGACGGGAGTCTGTTTGGTTGGTATGCCGTTGCATACATTTTATGAATTTTCCCGCTTCTTGCGTGCGGCTTTGGTTGACCCTGTCTGCTGACAGGAGTAGATGAAGGACAGCCAAGTCGCGGCTGGTCCTTGCTCAAACCGTTTGTTGCACTGACGCTGCGCCAAAAAGGAGCCAAAGGTGGACACCCTACTTGCATCCTACCTGCCTGTCCTGATCTTTCTTGGAA
>SKGU01000280.1 GCA_007117255.1 Natronohydrobacter sp.
AACAGGGAGAGGAATAATGACCGAAACAGTTCGCGTCGCCGCATTGCGCGGCATCGTCATGCGGGCACCGGGCATCACCGCCACCCGCGACTTCTATATCGACAATTGGGGCTTGTCCGTTGCGCATGAGGCAGACGGCACTGTCTGGCTGCGTGGCACCGGAACCGAGCCGTTCATCTACGGGCTGACGGAAGGTCCGGTCTATGGCATCGAATATGTCCATTTCGCCATGCCCGATCGCGCTACGATGGCCGCGCTGCACGCGCAGGTCGTGGCCGCCGGTGCGACCGTGCTGGGCGATCCCGCCCCGTTTGATGATTTTGCCGGTGGCTGGGGCTTCGAGATGCTCGACCCTGATGACCGCCGCCTGCGTTTTCGCTGCGAGGCGCGCGACGCAGCACCGCTTGACGAATGGGCGCGGCCGAAAAAGGTCAGCCATGTGGTGCTGAACACTGCCGATATGGACGGGCTGGAAGCCTGGTATCGCGATGTGCTGGGGTTTCGCGTATCGGACTACAGCGCTGATCAGATGGTGTTCTTGCGCTGCGCGTCTGACCATCATTCGATTGCGCTGGTGCGCGGGCAATATCCAAGCGTCAATCACGTGGCGTTTGAGTTGCCGACGCTCAATGAATTCATGCGCTCGATCGGGCGGATGAAACAGAAGGGCATCGTGCCCACCTGGGGGCCGGGGCGGCACGGGCCGGGGGACAACCCTTTTGCCTATTTCTGTTCGCCATCAGGCTTCGTGATCGAATTCACCAGCGAATTGCAGCAAATCGACGAGGACACCCACGAAGCGCAGGTCTGGTCGCGCGACGACCCCGAAGCGATGGACCGCTGGATGACCGCAGGCCCGCCGACATCGGCACAACGCGCCATCATGCAAGGCCGCCCTGATCCGGGCTGGCCGGAATTGCGCAGCGGAAAGGATGCGACATGAAACCCTATGAAGGCATGAGCGCGGTTGTGACCGGCGGTTCTTCGGGCATCGGGCTGGCCACGGTGCGGCTGCTGCTGGAACAGGGCGCGCGCGTGGCGCTTTGTGCGCGCAACGAAGGGCGGCTGAACGATGTGGCGCAGCTATTGGCGCGCGATCACGGCGAAGACCGGATTCTTGCGCGCGCCTTTTCGGTGCTGGACCCCGAGGCCGTGCAGAGCTTCGCGCAAGACGTCGAAAGCCGGTTCGGGGGGTGCGATCTTCTGGTCAACAATGCCGGACAGGGGCGTCAGTCGACCTTTGCCGACACAAGCGACGATGACTGGCGCGCCGAATATGACCTGAAGCTTTTCAGCCAGATCCATCCGATCCGGGCCTTTTTGCCCATGTTGCGCAGTGCCAGAGGCGCCATTGTCGCGGTAAACTCGCTGCTGGCCTATCAGCCGGAAAAGCACATGGTCTGCACATCCTCGGCGCGGGCCGGGGTGCAGAACCTGCTCAAATCGCTGAGCATCGAGCTTGCCCCGGATGTGCGGGTGAATTCGGTGCTGCTGGGACTGGTTGGATCAGGCCAGTGGACGCGCCGCTTTGCCGAACGCGCCGATCAGTCGGTCAGCCGCAGCGAATGGTATGGCGCATTGGCGCGCGACAAGGGCATTCCGCTGGGCCGCCTAGGGGAGCCGGAAGAAGCGGCAGCGGCGATCGCCTTTCTGGGCAGCAAGGCCGCAAGCTACATCACTGGCGCACAGCTCGATGTTTCGGGCGGCCTGTCACGGCATATCTGAAGGAAGAAGACCATGGAAAACCTGCTTGACAAGGCGCGCCCCGAAATCGCCCCAGCAACAGCCCCAGCCGATACGACACCGCTGCCGGAAACTGTGGGCGAATACATCGCCCGCTATCTGGCCGAAATCGGGGTGAGCACCATCTTCGGTGTGATCTCGATCCACAATATGCCGATCCTTGATGCCGTGGCGCGTCAGGGCCGCATCCGCTTTGTGCCCGCGCGTGGGGAAGCCGGGGCGATGAACATGGCCGATGCTTATGCGCGTGTATCGGGCAAGCTGGGCGTGGTGCTGACCTCGACCGGCACAGCGGCGGGAAATGCCGCCGGTGCCCAGGTCGAGGCGCTGACTGCCGGCACGCCGCTTTTGCACATCACCTCAACCGTGGACAGCCAGTTCATGGACCGCGACCGCGCACCCATCCATGATGTGCCGCGACAACCCGACATGCTCAAGGGCATTTCCAAGGCCTATATCCGCATGTGGGATGCGGGCAGCGCCATCGGCGCACTGACAGCGGCGGTCTCTGCTGCGGTCAGCGCACCCAGCGGCCCTGTGGCGCTGGAGATCCCCGTCGATGTACAGCGCAGCCAGATGGCGCGGGCAGCGCGCATTCATGCCCCAGTCGCACAACGGCCGCGCGCGGCGGCGGACGCGGTGGAGATGATGGCCCAACGTATCCGCGCCGCCAAGCGCCCGATCCTGTGGCTGGGCGGAGGTGCGCGCGAGGCGACGGCAGAGGCTGAAGAACTCGTGCGGCGCGGTTTCGTCGCGGTCACGTCAGTCAATGGGCGCGGCGCGGTATCCGAGGAAAACCCCGCCAGCCTCGGCGCGTTCAACATGACCCCCGAAGCGCAGACGCTTTACCAGAAAGCCGATCTGATGCTGGTGGTCGGCTCGCGTTTGCGTGGCAATGAGACGCTCAACAACACCATGCAGCTTCCCTGGCCGCTGATGCAGATCGATGCCGACCCCTATCAGGGCGGGCGCAATTATCCGGTCGATGTGTTTGCTCATGGCGATGCCGCTGGCACGCTGCGTGCGCTTCTTGACCTGCTGCCCGAGCGCCTTGACGTGGATCCAGAGCACGCATTTCAAGCCGCGATGGCGCGCGCAACCGCCGAAGGTGTCATGCGCACCAAGATGGGCCCCTATGAAGTCATGGCACAAGCATTGCTGGAACGTGTCGGCCCGGGCCATCACCCTTGGGTGCGCGATGTGACCATCTCGAACTCGACCTTCGGAAACCGCTTCGTCAAGATCGCCGAACCCCGGCTGGGCGTCCATGCTCTGGGTGGCGGGATCGGTCAGGGCGTAGCAATGGGCATCGGTGCGGCGCTTGCCAGCAAGGGGCCGAAAGCGATTGTGCTGATCGGGGATGGCGGCACCCAGCTTGGCATTGCCGAGATGATCACTGCCGTCGAGGAAAAGGCGCCGCTGGTCTTCGTGTTGATGAATGATCAGGCTTACGGCGTGATCCGCAACATTCAGGATGCGCAATATGACAGCCGCCACCATTATTCGGCGCTGCATACCCCCGATTTCGCCAAGCATTGCGATGCAATCGGCCTGTCGCATCAACGCATTGACGATATCGCACAATTTGCCCCCGCACTGGATGCGGCCCTCGCTGCGGATGGTCCGCAACTGCTGGAGGTGGATATGCTGGCCATTGGCCCCTTTGCCGAAAGCTTCTCTGGCCCACCGGCAGGCGCGGCGGGAAACCGGTTCTGACATGCGACTTGGGGTAATTGGTTACGGCGCGATCGCGCGCGAATTGCTGGCTGTCTTGGCGCGGGAAGATGCGATGCCCGAAGCCGTCATCGTGCTGATGCGCGATCCAGCAAAGCTAGATTGCCGCATGGCAGATTTGGAAACGGTCGGAACAGTGGCAGAGCTGATCGCCGCGCGCCCGGATCTGGTGATTGAATGTGCTGGCGCATCTGCGGTGCGTGACTATGTTGCTGCCTGCCTGTCGGCGGGCATAGACACGGTTATCGCTTCAGTTGGCGCACTGGCCGATAGCGACCTTCATGACGCGCTGAGTGACGCTGCGCGGCGGGGCAAAAGTCGTCTGATCCTGCCCGCTGGGGCGCTGGGTGGGGTCGATCTGTTGGCAGCGCTGCGTCCGTCAGGCATCGAAGAGTTGCTTTATACCGGGCGCAAACCGCCTGCCGCATGGCGTGGCAGCCCGGCGGAAGCGCTGGTTGATCTGGACCACCTGAGCACGCCTGTCACATTCTTCACAGGTGACGCCGCGCAGGCCGCTTGTGACTTCCCAAAGAACGCGAATGTCGCGGCAACGCTGGCTTTGGCAGGCCCCGGCTTTGCCGCAACGCGGGTGCAACTGGTGGCCGACCCGGGCGCAACCTGCAACCTGCACGAGGTCAGTCTGCGTGCAGGCGCCGCAAATTTCACCATCCGCATCGAGGGCAAGCCGTCGCCCGACAACCCACGCACTTCGCTGACGACCGCTTATTCACTGGCGCGCGAAGTTCTGAACCACAGCCGCGAGGTGGCGATATGACCGAGATTTCCTTGCCCGATGGGCGCCTGTTCATTGGCGGCGAATGGCAGCAGGGCAACGGGGCCGAGATCACGTCGATCTACCCGGCGGATGGCAGCGTCAATATGGTGCTTCGCGGGGCCAGCCGCGCCGATGGAGAACTGGCGATCAAGCGCGCGCAGGCGGCACAGGCCGATCCGGCTTGGCGCGGCATGAAGGCGCATGAACGCGCCCGTATCCTGCACCGCATCGCCGACGGGATTGAGGCATCGGCCGAGCGTATCGCCTATATCCAGACCCGCGACACTGGCAAGACGCTGCGCGAAACCGGCGCGCTGGTCGCGTCGGCGGCAGGCACCTTTCGGTATACGGCCGCTGCTCTGGAAACCCTTGACGATGCGCTGACCGTGCCGCGCGGTGATTACCTGACCATGTCCGTGCATGAACCCATAGGTCTGGTTGGGGCGATCACACCATGGAACTCGCCCATCGCGTCAGACGCACAGAAAGTTGCCCCCGCGCTGGCGGCAGGCAATGCGGTATTGCTGAAACCCGCCAGCTGGTCGCCGCTGGTGGCGCTGGAACTGGCCCGCATCATTGAGGCGGCGGGCCTGCCCAAGGGGTTGTTCTCGGTTCTGCCCGGAGCGGGGCGCGAGATCGGAAATCTGCTGGTCGAACACCCCGCCATCGGCAAGATCAGCTTCACTGGCGGCACCGAAACCGGCCGGATGCTGGCGCGTCAGGCGGCGGAAAAGCTGATGCCGGTCTCACTGGAACTGGGCGGCAAATCACCCAGCATCGTATTCGAGGATGCCGATATCGAGCAGACCATTGCCGGGGTGCTCTATGGGGTGTTTTCCTCCAGCGGACAAAGCTGCATTGCTGGCACACGGCTGTTTGTGCAGCGTTCCATCTATGATGACTTTGTTGCACGGCTGGTGCGCGCCACCAAGGCGCTGAAAACCGGCGATCCGTTTGATCCTGAGACGCAGGTCGCCCCGCTGGTTCATGCCGATCACCGCGACAGCGTCGCAGCGATGGTCAAGCAGGCGCTTGCAGAGGGGGCTGAACTGCTATGTGGCGGTGCCGCGCCTGAAGCGCTGGCGCAGGGTGCCTATTACCTGCCCACCATTCTGACCGGCCTGCCCAATACTGCCACGATCTGCCGCGAGGAAGTCTTCGGCCCGGTGCTGTGCGTGCTACCCTTTGAAGATGAGACCGATGTCATCGCCCAGTCCAATGACAATGCCTATGGTCTGGCCTGCGGGATCTGGACGCG
>SKGU01000165.1 GCA_007117255.1 Natronohydrobacter sp.
CTGAAATGCCCTTTATCGAGTCAAACGCGCCAAGATTGCGCGACGCGCTTTTGCAGGTCATGTTCGATCACGCCAATGCCGGTGGTTTTCAGGGAACCTTCACTGATAACGCCACGCTGACCCATTTGCGCCGCGCTTTGTTGGAAGCCGCGCAGAAATTGCTTGGCGCTGATGTCGCGCGCGGGGTGCTGATCACAGAATTGTTGCGCGTGGGTAGCTGATCCCGGCAGGGCTTGACCTGCGGGCATCACTGGCCCAGCTTGCTGCAAGATCACATGATTTGCAGGAGTTAACCAATGTCCCATGATGCCGCAAGCACCGCTTCCGCCAGCCGGTCGGGCCAACTCGATCCGGTTTTTCTGGACCGGCTGGCAGAGCTTGCCGTGCGCACCGGGCTGAACCTTCAGCCAGGTCAGGATCTGGTCATGACGGCGCCTCTTGCGGCCTTGCCCTTGGCGCGCGCAATCTCACGAGCGGCTTACCGCGCTGGCGGTGGATTGGTGACACCGCTTTTCAGCGATAGCGAGATCACGCTTGCCCGCTACGCCGAAGGCGCACCGGAGTGTTTTGATCGTGCGCCAGCTTGGCTTTATGACGGGATGGCCAAGGCATTTGAGGCAGGCGCTGCCCGGCTGGCATTAGTGGGGGATGACCCGATGGCCTTGGCAGGGCAGGATGCGGCGAAAGTCGGACGTGCCAATCGGGCCAATGCGGCCGCGTATCGTCCGGCACTGGCCGCGATATCGGGATTTCATATCAACTGGTCGATCATTTCCTGCCCGACACCTGACTGGGCGGCGCGCATTTTTCCTGAGCCGCCTGCAGATATGGCCTTGGAAAAGCTGGCACAGGCGATTGCGCGAACTGCGCGATTGGATGCGCCGGATCCGGTTGCAGCCTGGGACGCGCATAACGCCGATCTTGCGCGCCGATGTGAGTTTCTGAACGCTGCACGATTTGATGCATTGCACTTCCGTGCACCGGGCACAGATCTCACTGTGGGCCTTGCCGACGGGCATTTCTGGCAAGGCGGTGCATCACAGGCGCGCAATGGTGTGCGGTGCAATCCCAACATCCCGACCGAAGAGGTGTTTACGACCCCCCATGCCGCGCGCGTTGACGGATATGTCCGTGCCACCAAACCGCTTTCGCATCAGGGGAGTTTGATCGAAGAGATCGAGATGCGTTTCGAGGCCGGACGCGCCATCGAGGCGCGCTCCGCGCGTGGCGATGATGTGCTGCGTGATATGCTTGCCACCGATGAAGGGGCCGCGCGTCTGGGCGAGGTTGCACTGGTGCCGCATTCCTCACCAGTGTCACAAACCGGCCATCTGTATTTCAACACACTTTTTGACGAGAACGCAGCCTCTCATATCGCGATGGGCCAATGCTATGCATCCTGTTTGGAAAACGGTGACACATTGTCACGCGACGAGATCGCAGCCAAAGGAGGCAATGCCAGTCTGATCCATGTCGACTGGATGATCGGCTCTGACAAGATGGATGTGGATGGCGTGAGAGCAGGACAAAGCCCGGTCGCATTGATGCGTCAGGGTGAGTGGGTGTCACGTTGACGTAGACGCCCTGACAGCTCTGTCAGGGCTTCGGCACGCCCGAAACTGCGCGCCGTTTTCGCGCGCTGCTCCAGCATCCGGGCGGTCTGTTGTGCAAGTGTCTGGTTCAGGGCGATGCGTTGCGCATGCGCCCATACCATGTGTGCCTGCTGTACAGTGAACAGTGCGGGGTCATTGCTTGCGTGATGCGTTTTTTCCAGGCTATCTAGCCGAGCGCGGGTGTCGTCGCAGGCCTGTGCCAGACGGCTAAGCCGCGCCATGTCGTGCTGTCGTTTCAGATCGGCCAACTCGGTCAGTCTGTTCAGGCGTTGCCGATCGTTCATGCCCAGCGCCCCTTGCGCGCTTTCGCGCGCATCGCTTCGGCAAAGCGGATAGCAGCAGCGACGGGGCCAAATTGCTCTGGCTTGATCTCCTGACCGATTTCCACAGTTGCATAAAGCGCGCGCGCAGTAACCGGGTCCGAGTGCAGCGGAACGCCTGCGGCTTCTGCCGCTTCGCGGATTCGTGCCGCAATTTCATCGACACCCTTGGCCACACAGACCGGTGCCCCCGGATCAAGCGGGGACCATTTCAGCGCGACCGCGTAATGTGTGGGGTTGACGATCACGACCGCGGCCTGCGGCACATCTGCAAGCATCTGCTTCGATGCGATCTCGCGCCCGCGGCGGCGGCGTTCGCCTTTGGCATGCGGATCCCCTTCGGATGATTTCATCTCATCGCGCATTTCCTTGTGTGACATTCGGTTCTTGCGAAGATGTTCCGCGCGTTGCCAGAAGAAATCGACTGCACCAATGATCAGGTTCACTACGAAAACCAGCGCCAGGAATTGAACGACAAGCCACATCAACTCTCGCGCGGCCAAGGCCGGTGTCAGATACATCGTTTTCAGGATCATCGGCAGATTATGGCTGAGAAACAACCAGAGCATCGTCGAAATGACCACCAGTTTGACTGTGCTTTTGGCAAACTCGAACAGCCCGTTGCGCCCGAATTTGTTCTTGGCATTGGCGATCGGGTTTATCCGAGAGCCTTTGGGTTTTACCTTTTCAGGAGCGAAGGTCACCACGCGCTGCGCGAAGAGTGAAGCCCAGACCATGAGAAATGGAATTGCAACAAGCGGTACTACCGCCAGTGCGATAGTGCCCATTAGCCCCCCCGCGACGGGATGCACGGCGTCACGCATCATGGCAGAGAGCGTATCTGACTGGCCCAGCAGCGTCATGCCTGCATCGCCAATGCGGGTCAGGGTCAGCTCGCCCACGGCTAGCGCCGCGATCAGCAGCCCAAGATAAGCAGCTGCGGTATTGATATCAGTCGAGCGCGGCACCTCGCCCTTGCGGCGCTGTTCGTCCAGCTTGCGTTCGGTGGCTTCGAATTCCTTTTCGCCGCTCTGGTCTTCCTCACTCATGGCAGCGGCCTTGTCGGGTCCATGAGGAACCCGCGAAACCCTTCATGCCAGATTGGCAGCATCAAGGGGGCGGTCAGCAGCAAGATCGCCAATCCTGCCCAGGTGATGGCTGGTGCGCCCACGAAAGCCACCATCAGTTGCGGCATGGCCTTGTTTATTGCCCCCAAGGCCACATAAAACAGCAATGACAGGATCACGAATGGCAGCGCCAGTGTGAAGGCCAGCATGAAGGCCCGCGAGGTCTGACCCAGCCCCCATTCCCCCAGACTGGCCGCATCCGGGAAGCGCGCGGGCGGGAAAAAATCGTAGGAGAGCACGATCAGTTCCGCAAGCGCGACATGCAAACCCGCAGTGACAGCCAGTGCCAGCCCGGCCATGACAAGGATCTGCGACATGGCAGGTTGTGGGTCGACGCCAGCACCGCCAAAAAACTGTGACAGAGATGTGGCTTGCGCGGCGATCGTGCCCGCAGTCTGCAAGGCAATGGTAAACAGCCGCAGACCGATGCCAAGCGCCAACCCGGCGATGGCTTCGGCAGCGATCAGACCAAGCAGCGGGCCGGGGCTCGTGGGGGCGGGAGGCATCACAGGGGCAAGCGCAGGCGCAGTGATTGCAGTGAAGGCGAGCGTCAGCGCAAGGCGCACACGAACGGGCACAACCTGTTCGCCAAAGGCCGGCACAAGTGCCATGATTGCACCCACGCGGATGAACACCCCAAGACCGAGCGCGAGCGCATCGGCGATCTCGCGTTCATATGCACCGAACAGGGTCAGCAGTTCGGTTATCATGGCGCGATGGTTCCGACGAGTGCCGGGCGGGCCTCGAGGCCGATTTCCTCATAAGACAGCACAGATGCCGCCAGGCCCTTCGCGGCCATGACCGTACGCAGAAAACGCCTGCGTCGTGCGGATGTGACCAATGCAGGGCTGATCCCGGCCTGTGTCAATTCACCTAGCTTGACGGCAATGCGCTCAGTCAGGCGTGCAAAGTCCTCTGGCGGAAGGGCGACATCGCTTGCACCGAAATCACCATTCAGTTGATAGGTGGCAAAGATTTCTTCCCAATCCGGGTCGAGTTGCAAAAGCGGCAGTGTGCCATCCATCCGTTTCAGGGGCGCAACCAACTGAAACCCAAGACGTTGACGCACATGCTCGCAGACGGCTTCTGGCCCTTGCAGAACTGTGCGGACTTCTGACATGGCTTCGAGGATCAATGGCAGATTGCGGATCGAGACGCGTTCTTCCAGCAACAGACGCAGCACGCCCAGCAGCAGTTCGACCGGCACCTTGTCAGGGACCAGTTCGTTCAGCATCCGCTTGTTCGCCTCTGCACGTATCGGATCGGACAGGGTGGTCAGTTCTTCCAGCAAGCGGTGCAGGCTTTTCAATGTCAACAAGCGCGAGAAATTGCTCTTGAGCACTTCAAGAAGATGGGTTGCCAACACTTCGACAGGGCTGACGACTGTTGTGCCGTTTAGTGATGCATCTTCCTGAAGTGAGCGGTCGATCCAGCGGGCCGGGGCTTGATAGACGGGCTCTTTGACATCTTCTCCAGCAAGTTCCAGAGTTGTGTCGCCTTGTACCAGTGCGAGCATCTTGTCAGGGCGCAGACAGTCGCGCGCCTGTTCAACACCGTGGATCAGAACAGAATAGTTGCCCTTTGGCAGGGCCGAGTCATCGGTCAGCCGGATTTCTGGCAGAATCAGGCCGAATTCACGGGCAACATGCGCGCGTATATTCGAAATGCGTCCATCGAGGCCAAGGGCGGGGTCCAGCACCATAGGCACGAGATCAGGCGCAAACTTGACGTGGATTTCGTCAAGATCCAGCACGTCACCCATGCCGCGCCGCGGCGGTTCGGGCAGGGTTTCCGGCGGGGCGGAATCTGCTGCGCGTTTTGCTTCATGACGCGAAGATGCATACCATGCAAGCCCCAGAAGCACCATCGCCCCGATGACGAAAGGCGCGAAAGGCAGGCCCGGCACGAAGGCAAAAAGTGCCATCAACAGCCCGACTGTGCCCAGCGCGGATGGGTGGCGGCCCAGCTGTTCGAACATCTGAGTGTCGGTCGCCCCGTTCGCACCACCGCGCGCCAGCAACAAAGCCGCGCCGATCGAGATGATCACGGCGGGTATCTGACTGACCAGCCCATCACCAACTGTCAGAATCGCGTAGGTTTCAAAGGCCGCGCCAAGGCTCATACCATGCATCATGGTGCCGTTGATGAGGCCCATGACAAGGTTCAGAAGCGTGATCAGCAACCCTGCCACAGCATCGCCCTTGACGAATTTGGACGCCCCGTCCAGCGAGCCGTAGAAATTGGTTTCGGCCTGTTCGGTTTCGCGCCGACGCTTGGCTTCCTGATGATCGATGGCGCCCGCTGACATATAGCTGTCAATCGCAAGCTGTTTGCCGGGCATCCCGTCAAGGGCAAAGCGCGCGCCAACTTCGGCCATGCGCCCGGCGCCCTTGGTGATGACGATGAAATTGACGATCAGCAGCACCAGAAAAATCACAAC
>SKGU01000202.1 GCA_007117255.1 Natronohydrobacter sp.
CAGTGAAATAAGGAGAGCCTGACATGCAAGTGATCCTGCTGCAACGCGTGGCCAAACTTGGCCAGATGGGCGATGTCGTGAATGTCAAACCGGGCTACGCCCGCAACTACCTGCTGCCGCAGGGCAAGGCATTGCGCGCATCCGACGACAACATCAAATCCTTCGAGAACCGTAAGGCCGAGCTGGAGATCGAGAATCTTCAGACCCGCAAGGAGGCCGAAGCTGTCGCCGCCAAACTGGATAACGAAAGCTATGTCGTGATCCGTCAGGCGTCGGATGGTGGCGCGCTCTATGGCTCTGTCAGCCCGCGTGACGTGGCCGACCTGCTGGCCGATGCCGGTGTGAAGGTTGAAAAACGCCAGATCGTCATTGCGACCCCGATCAAGGCATTGGGTCTGCACAAGGCGCTGATCAATCTGCACCCCGAAGTCGAAGTCGAGATCGGCCTGAACGTGGCGCGCTCGGTGGAAGAAGCCGAAGTGCAGGCATCGGGCAAGTCGATTCAGGAACTGGCAGCCGAAGAAGAAGCAGCAGCCGAATTCGAAATTTCGGAGCTGTTTGACGATATCGGTTCAGCCGGGTTGGATGATGACGAAGACCCGCGCAACCAAGGCGGTAGCGAAGACCCGCGCGACGCCTGATCAAGGCTGGTTGCGACAACTCGAAAACAACACGACCAAAGACCCGCCCCGCTTGGGCGGGTCTTTTGGTCTGGACCAATATTCCTGCTTTGCTGCATTTCATGGCACAAAATCGCGTCTCGCCCAGGTTTTTGGGGACTTGCTGCTTATTTCCCGTGGAAAACTTGTCGCATTTGCGCAAACACTCTACATATTCAGCTACGTGCAGATATTAATGAAACCCGAACGGACACGTCGATCGTCCGGATTAGAGGACAGGGCTTATGTCGCTTGATCAGAATCTGGCCGCCCCGATACAGCAAGAAAATGACGCCTCGGAAGTAGAAGACTCGAACACCTGTTCGAGCCTTGAGCCTGTTGACATGCTTGAACAGGCGCAGGCGGCATCGGCTTTTCTCAAGGCGCTGGCGCATGAAGGGCGTTTGATGATCCTGTGCCACCTTTCATCGGGCGAGAAATCCGTGACGGAACTGGAGCAGCTTCTTCATTCGCGCCAGGCCGCCGTCAGTCAACAACTTGCGCGTTTGCGTCTGGAAGGGATCGTCTCATGCAGGCGCGAAGGCAAGACGATCTATTACGCATTGCATGATCCCAAGGCCGAACGCCTGATCGGGGTTGTCTACGATATGTTTTGCGCGCAAGCCAAATCCTGATTTCCCGTGACCCCGGCCAAGCCCTTCTCTATACTTGCCAATTAGGCAGGGCGAACCTGCTCTTTGCGCAGGAGGCAAGCTATGTGGGATATTCCCCCCCCTGTTCTGGCGGGAAGCGCCGGTCTGCTGGGCGGCATCGTCCTGGGCTACGCGGCGCGGATGGGCGATTTCTGCACGCTCAACGCGATTGAAAGCGCGACCTATGGGGGCGACCAGCGTCGCGCGCGGCTCTGGGGCGTAGTGCTGGGTGTCGCGATCATCACATTGTTTGTGGCCGAAGCGATGGGTTTCGCTCTGATCACCCAAAGCCCCTATCACATGATCGCATTCAATCCGCTGGCCGCAATCCTTGGCGGGCTGTTGTTCGGCTACGGCATGGCGCTGGCCGGGAATTGCGGCTTTGGGGCATTGGTGCGTCTGGGCGGCGGTGATCTACGGTCATTTCTGATTGTCATGATGATGGCCGTTTCAGGCTTCATCACGCTGGCCGGCCCTTTATCGCCGTTGCGCGTGGCTCTTTTTCCGCAGGTCGATGCCGAAACCCCACAAGGCTTCGCCCATGCTTTTTCTGCAATGACCGGGCTTTCGCCCCTGCTGATGGCTATTCCTGTTGGTCTGGGACTGATCGGCGTTGGCCTTGCCCATCCGCATCTGCGCGAGGCCCCGCGCACGATCGCCTGGGGTGTGGTCGTGGGCTTGTCGATCGCCTTTGCCTTCATTGCGACATCAATCCTGCGCATCGGCACCTTTGATGCTGTCCCAGTCGAAGGTTTTACCTTCACCGCGCCGCTTGGCCGCACGATCCTGTATCTGATGACCTCCAGCGCAGGCGGGCTGAATTTCGCCGTTGGCACAGTGGTCGGTGTGGTTGTGGGGGCCGCGCTCGCGGCCTTCTGGCGTCGCCGCTTTCGCTGGGAGGCGTGCGAAGACCCGCGTGAGCTGGGCAGGCAGGTGGCAGGGGCATGCCTTATGGGCGTCGGAGGCGTGATTGCGGTGGGCTGCTCAGTCGGTCAGGGGGCTTCGGCCATGGCGACACTCGCCTATTCTGCACCATTGGTGTTTGTCTGCATTGTCGCAGGCGCGCTTTTTGGCCTGCGCCAACTCTTGCGCGGTTTTCAATCCGCCTGAGTGATCTGGTCCACTGAACGCGAGACGGCTTGCGGACCTGCCCAAGACAGGGCATCACAGAACGCGTGTAGCTGAGTAAAGAAGACCAATGAGCCGAATCTGCCAGATCGAGATCGACGATAGCGGGCTGCCTACGCCCACAGCGGAGATCGAACAGGAACGCAAGGTCGCTGTATTTGACCTGCTGGAAGACAACTCTTTCTCACTGGTCCCGCGCGAGGGGCAGACTGCCCCATCGGGGCCCTTCGCGATGCGTCTGTCCATCCGTGATCGACGTCTTTGCATAGCCGTTGCCGATGAATCCGGCATGGCACTGAATGAACTTCTATTATCGCTTGGCCCGTTCAAGCAGGTGGTCAAGGATTACTACCAGATCTGCGGCAGCTATTTCGACGCGGTCAAGCGCCTGCCCCCCAGTCAGATAGAAGCCATCGATATGGCTCGGCGTGGCATCCACAATGAAGGCGCACGCATCCTGCAAGAACGGCTCGAAGGCAAGGCCGATATGGATATCGACACCGCGCGCCGCCTGTTTACCCTGATCTGCGTTCTGCATTTCGGGGGCTGAATGTCGCAGCATTTTCCCTCTTCGGTTCTGTTTTGCTGCGACCACAATTCTGTGCGCTCACCCATTGCCGAAGGGTTGATGAAAAAGCTCTATGGTCAGCGCGCCTATGTTCAATCCGCTGGCGTGCGCAATGATCGTGAAGTCGACGGATTCTCAGTAGCGGTCAGCGCCGAAGAGGGGGTTGAGCTGGAACGCCACCGGTCGCGCTCGTTTGAGGAAATGATTGAATGGGGCGATGATCTGGGTGGGTTCGATCTGATCATCGCACTGTCACCCGCCAGCCAGCGGCAAGCGCTGGAGCTGACCCGTTTCGCCAGTATCGATGTCGAATACTGGCCCATCATGGACCCGTCCGGTCTGGGCGAGACCCGCGAGGCCAAGCTCGCCGCCTATCGCCAGACCCGTGACCAGATCAAAGGCCATCTGCTGACGCGGTTTGGCCCCCCGACAGAAAGGTAAGGAATGTCAAAGGATATCATCGCGCGCTATTTCGACGCCTTCAATGCAGGCGATACGGATACGATGCTGGCACTGGTCAGTGATGATGTGAAGCATTTCGTCAATCAGGGCGAACTGCGTCAGGGGCGCGCGGCTTTTGCTGAGTTTTGCAGCCATATGGGCGTCAGCTACCGCGAGACGCTGCGCGATATGGTCATCTTTGCCAGTGACGACGGCACCCGCGCGGCGGCGGAATTCACGGTGCATGGTGAATATCTGAAAACCGATCCCGGCCTGCCCGAAGCTCGCGGCCAGCGCTATGTCTTGCCTGCCGGGTCATTCTTCACAGTGGATGGCGGCAAGATCACCCGCATCACCACCTATTACAACCTGCAAGACTGGATCGCTCAGGTTTCAGCATGACGCTGCGGTTTGAGACCTTCACAGGCGCGGATATCGCGCCTGTCATTGACGGATTGGCCGCCCTGCGCATCCGGGTCTTTCGGGACTGGCCCTATCTTTATGACGGCGATCTGGCCTATGAGCGCGGCTATCTGCAATCCTACAGTGAAAACCCGCACGCGATTGTTGTCGCGGCCTATGCAGGCGATGATCTGGTCGGGGCCGCGACCGGGCTTCCGCTAGCGCAGGCAGATGCGGATTTCGCGCGGGCCTTCGCAGATAGCCCCCATGACCCTGCGACCATTTTCTACTGTGCGGAATCGGTGCTGCTGGAAGAGTGTCGCGGCCAAGGTGCGGGCCATCGGTTCTTCGATGCCCGCGAAGCGCATGCACGGTCTCTGGGCTTTGCCAAATCCGCCTTTTGCAGCGTGATCCGCCCAGCCAACCACCCTGCCCGCCCGCCTAGATATCGCCCGCTTGATCCGTTCTGGCGCGCGCGGGGCTATGCCCCCCTGTCCGGCATTATCGCGCGTTTTCAGTGGCGCGACCTGGGTGCAGCGGATGAGACCGAAAAACCCCTGCAGTTCTGGATGCGTGATCTATGAAAATTGCCGCTTGCGCCTACCCGCTGGACTTTCTGCCCAACTGGACGGCCTATGCCGCCAAGCTGACCGATTGGGTCTCGCGCGCCGCAGATCAGGGAGCTGATCTGCTGGTATTCCCGGAATATGGCGCGATGGAGCTGGCCAGCCTTGGCGGCGCAGATGTCGCTGCTGACCTGGAAGCTGCCTTGGTTGAAGTGATGCGCCAATCAGACGCCGTGCATGAGCTGCATTGCGCGCTCGCCGCGCAGCATAAGCTGCATATCCTCGGCGCGTCCGGCCCCGCAATGGCACCACATGCCGCACGCCCGGTGAACCGTGCCACGCTTTATGGCCCAAATGGCGTAATCGGCCATCAGGACAAGCAGATCATGACCCGGTTCGAGCGTGAAGACTGGGACATCGCGCCCGGTCATGGCTTGCAGGTCTTTGACACCGCATTAGGAAAAATCGGCGTGATCATCTGCTATGACGCCGAGTTCCCCCTGCTGGCACGCGCTCTGGTGGACGCCGGCGCTGAAATCCTGCTTGCGCCATCCTGCACGGAAACGCTGGCAGGCTATACCCGCGTCAAGGTGGGTGCCATGGCGCGTGCGCTGGAGAACCAATGCATCACCGTGCATGCGCCAACGGTCGGGGCGGCCGATTGGTGCCCTGCGGTGGATGCCAATACCGGGGCCGCCGCGATCTACGGCCCGCCTGATCTGGGTTTCCCGGAAACTGGCATTCTGGCGCAAACCGATCTGAATCAGCCCGGCTGGGCCATGGCCGATATCAGCCTTGATGCCATCGCCCGCGTCCGGCGCGAAGGCGCTGTGCTGAACCACGCACATTGGTGCGAGCAGGAAAAGCGCACCACAGCGCCTGTCACCCGCATCAATGGCGCATAATTCGCTTGAAAAGCTGGCAGAATAGCTCCATTTACAGCGCGCGCGTGCTCTGAATGCGCGCTTTCAGGATGGAGTAACCATGGCCAAGGAAGAACTGCTCGAATTTCCCGGTGTCGTCAAGGAACTCCTGCCAAATGCGACATTTCGGGTCGAGCTGGAAAACGGCCATG
>SKGU01000060.1 GCA_007117255.1 Natronohydrobacter sp.
AGACCCCGTTCTATGCTGAATCCGGCGGGCAAGTGGGTGACACTGGCTATATCCGTTCAGCAACTGGCCTTGCAGAAGTGACGGATACCCGCAAGACCGCTGGCGTGTTCATCCACATCGCTCGCGTCACTGAGGGCGAGATCGTCAAGGGCCAACCTGTCAAGCTGGAGGTCAGCCACAAGCGCCGCAGCGCGATCCGTGCCAACCATTCTGCGACCCATTTGCTGCATGAAGCTCTGCGCCGCGCGCTTGGCGATCATGTGGCGCAGCGTGGCTCGCTCAACGCACCGGATCGGCTGCGTTTTGATTTCAGCCATGGTGCGGCTCTGACTTTTGATCAGATTGCGCAGGTAGAAGCCGAGGTGAATGCGTATATTCGTCAGAATGGGGCGGTTGACACCCGCATCATGACCCCTGATGAAGCGCGCGCTTTGGGGGCACAGGCGCTTTTTGGCGAAAAATATGGTGACGAAGTGCGCGTCGTGTCGATGGGCCGCTTGTCCGGCTCTGGCAAGGGGGGCGAGGGTGACACCTATTCGCTGGAGCTTTGCGGCGGCACCCATGTGACGCGCACAGGCGATATCGGGGCCTTTGTGCTGCTTGGTGACAGCGCCAGTTCTGCGGGGGTGCGCCGGGTTGAAGCGCTCAGCGGTCAGGCGGCAATGGACTATCTGCGCGGGCAGGATATGCGGCTGGCCGATGTGGCGCAGACGCTGAAAACTGCGGCGGCAGATGTGCCCGCGCGTGTGCGCGCGCTGCTCGATGAACGCCGCGGGCTGCAAAACGAGATTGCGCAGCTCAAGCGTCAGCTGGCCATGGGCGGCAGCGGGGCAGAAGACGCCCCGCAGGACGTGGGCGGCGTCAAGCTGATCGCCAAGGTCATGGAAGGTGTGACCGGCAAGGATCTGCCCGCGCTGATTGATGCGATGAAAGACAAGCTGGGCACTGGTGCGGTCGTGCTGATTGCCGATACGGGGGCCAAGCCCGCTGTGGCGGCCGGTGTCACCAATGATCTGACAGATCGGCTGTCTGCCGTTGATCTGGTGCGCACGGCTGTTGTTGAACTGGGCGGCAAGGGTGGCGGCGGGCGGCCTGACATGGCACAGGGCGGCGGCGCAGATATCGCCTGCGCCGAGGCCGCGCTGGCAGCCGTCGTCACCTATCTGGAAGGAGTGAAAGCATGAGCGCGCTTTGGATTGCCAGCGTTGATGTCACCGATGCAGAGGCCTATGGCGAATACGCCCGCCGCGCAGGCCCTGCGATTGCGGATCATGGCGGGGTGTTTCTTGCCCGCGCCGGGCGCTTTGTGGTGCTGGAAGGCAAGGCGCGCCCGCGCAATGTGGTCGCGCGTTTCCCCTCGGTCGAGGCAGCGGTGGCGTGCTACAATTCTCCCGCCTATCAAGAGGCGCTGAGCTATGCCAAAGGCGCGTCCGAGCGCGATCTGATCGTGGTCGAGGAAATCGAGTAAGCGTTTTCGGCTTCATCTTGCCAAAAATACTCAATACGCCGCCAGCTTACCCTGCGAACGGATCGTCGGGATAAACCACGCCTGTCAGATACAGCCCATCTGGCGGGCTGACAGGTCCACAAGCGGCCCGGTCGCAGGCGGCTAGTGCTGATTGCACCTGCTCAGGCGGCCAGGCCCCGGCGCCCACGCGTTCCAGCGTGCCGACAATGCTGCGCACCTGATTGTGCAGGAATGAGCGTGCGCGCAGGCGGAAGTGAATCTCTGCCCCCGAAAGCCCCTGATTGCGGCTGATTTCCAGCATGTCCAGTGTCTTGACAGGCGAGGCCGCCTGACACTGGCTGGCGCGGAAGGTCGTGAAATCATGCTGGCCGATCAGGTGGCGGCCTGCGTCCTGCATGGCGGCCAGATCAAGCGCGTGTTTCACATGCCAGACGCGCCCCAGATCGAAAGTCGGCGGTGCGCGCCGTTCCAGAATACGGAACAGATACTGACGCTCGATTGCGGAAAACCGCGCGTGAAATTCCGGGTCTACCTGCCTGCACTCAACGATCGCCACAGGCAGGGGGCGCAGGTGGTGATTAAGCGCCTCTCTCAGGCGGAAGGGCTGCCAGTCGCGCGCCATGTCGCAATGTGCAACCTGTCCGGTCGCATGCACGCCCGTATCCGTGCGCCCTGCCGCCGCGATGCGCGGCAGGTCCGGCTCCAGCCGTGCAAGTGCGGTCTCGATGGCCTCTTGCACCGAAGGCAGGCCCTTTTGCGCCTGCCAGCCGCAAAAGGGCCGCCCGTCATATTCGATTTTCAGTGCATATCTTGGCATAGGGCGCGGGTTAGCGCGCAGCGCAGGGTTTGGCAATTACCCTTCAGTGGCCAAAATCCCTGCAAGCCCGCTCTGATAGTCGGGATAGGCCAGTTGCAGCCCCAGATCGCTTTTGATCCGCTCATTTCGCACACGTTTGCTGTCAGCATAGAAGCTGCGCGCCATGGGTGACAGATCGGCCTGCTCAAACGGCACATCCGGGGGCGGGTCCATGCGCAGCAGATGGGCTGCATGGCGCAGCACATCCTGCGGGGGGGCAGGGGCGTCGTCACACAGGTTCCAGACCCTGCTGCCCAGATCGGACTTGATCGCAAGGTCCAGCGCCTGCCCGATATCGGCTTGATGGATGCGCGAGAAATACTGCCCCGGCTTGATGACCATCTGCGCGCGCCCCTCGCGCAGCTTTTCAAACGGGCCGCGCCCCGGCCCGTAAATCCCCGCCAGCCGGAAGATATGCAGCCGCAGCCCGGCATGATCGCAAAGTGCCCGCCAAGCCGCTTCTGCTTCGATGCGTTCTTGCGCGCGGGTCGAGCTTGCTGTGCAGGGGGTCGTCTCATCCACCCAGCCGCCCTGATGGTCGCCGTAAACGCCAACCGTGGACAGATAGCCCACCCATTGCAGATGTGTCGCCGCCGCGATCTCTGTGCGATGCGCGGCCAGCACAGGATCGCCACCGCGCGGCGCAACCGATGTCAGCAGATGTGTGGCGCGTCCCAAAGGCAGGGGCGTGCCGGGCCAGATCAGCGGCTCCACGCCGCGCGCTGCGAGTTCATGGGCGCGCGCCTCGCTCCGTGTGGTGCCGATGATGGTCCAGCCGCGTGGCAGCAGATGCTGTTCCAGCGCTTGCGCGCTGTAGCCATGCCCAAGGGAAAGAAGTGTTTTTGTCATGAGGCCACTATCGGCCAGTGCACAGTCCAGCGCAAGCGCGCGCTTTCGCGCTGGCACAGGCCTGCGGGCTTTGGCACAGTGGCGCATCATCTCAAGGACTGGATCATGACCCCTGAAACTGTGAAATATGCGCTGATCATGTTGGCCGCCGGGGTGGGGGTGCCGATCCTCGCTGCGCTGAATGCGCAACTGGGCGGGCGGATCGGATCGCCTGCGGCGGCGGGTGCGGTGATGTTCCTGATCGCGGCCTGCATCGCCGTCAGCGTGGCGTTCCTGACAGGGCAGGGTGGCCGCTTCGCGCTGATTGCGGCGCAGCCGAAGCATCTGTATCTGGCGGGGGTGCTGATCGCGTTCTATCTGCTCTCGATCTCATGGGTTGCGCCGCATTTCGGGGTCGGCAATGCGGTCATGTTCGTGCTTTTGGGTCAGATCATCGCCATTTGTGTGATTGACCATTTCGGCCTGTTCGGCGCGCGTCTGCGCCCGATGGATATGGTGCGGCTGGCGGGAATTGCGTTCATGGCGATTGGCGTGGTGCTGGCTGTCCGCCCACCGACGTGACTGTCAGGTCACAGTTTGCGGCGAACAAGCCGCAGAAACCGGTTTTTCCAGCCGGATTGATCAATGTCAAAGACAGGTTTTCATCAGGCTGTAGGTAAAACAGGTTGAAACCGCGTTTTTGCCTGAGGAGCTTATGATGACCGATACGAATGTGATGCCGCTGACGCCCGAAGTCGACACCCCACAGGCCCCTCTGTCAGACGCGGTATCTCAAGACGTGCCGGTAGACGCGCAAAGCAGTGACGCGCCTGTCAGTGTCATGTTGAAAAAGGCCCCGAAGAACCATGTCTGGCATCCTGATCCTGCGACCCTGACCACAGAGGAGATCCGGCGCTTCTTTGAATCGGATCGCTACCCGTATCGCTATAAATTGGCGCGCGTCCCATATGAGCAGGAAAAAGCAAGGCTACAGGCCGAGTTGCTGAAAGTTCAGAAATGGGCGATCGAGACAGGGGAACGCTTCGTATTTCTGTTCGAGGGGCGCGATGCGGCCGGCAAGGGCGGCACGATCAAGCGCTTCAATGAGCATCTGAACCCGCGTTTCGCGCGTGTCGTGGCGCTGAACAAACCGTCCGAGAAGGAATTGGGGCAATGGTATTTTCAGCGCTACGTCGAGCATTTGCCGACATCGGGTGAAATGGTGTTTTATGACCGCAGTTGGTACAACCGCGCGGGCGTCGAGCGTGTGATGGGCTTTTGTTCGCCGACGGAATATCTGGAATTCATGCGTCAGGCCCCCGAATTCGAACGCATGCTGGTGCGCTCTGGCATCCGGTTTCACAAATACTGGTTTTCTGTCACACCCGAAGAACAGCGCCGCCGCTTTCTGGCGCGCGAGACCGATCCGCTCAAGCGCTGGAAGCTTTCCCCCATCGACAAGGCGAGCCTTGGCAAGTGGAATGAATATACTCAGGCCAAGGAGGCCATGTTCTTTTACACCGACACAGCCGATGCGCCCTGGACGGTCATCAAATCCAAGGACAAGAAGCGTGCGCGGCTGGAATGCATGAAGCATTTCCTGTCAACGATTGATTACCCGGACAAAGACCCCGAAATCGCCCGCACCCCCGACCCTTTGATCGTGGGTCGTGCGCGCCATGTCGTGCTTTCGGGCGTTGAACTGGATCACGTCATGGGGACAAGTTCTTCGTAACATGCATAGCGGGCCTCAGACCGCAGCCTGTGCGATCATGACAAGTGCGATATAGCGTCCGCTCTTGGCGAGGGTCACGACCAGAAGGAATCGCCATAGCGGTTCGCGCATGATACCTGCCGCCAAGGTCAGCGGGTCGCCGATGACAGGCACCCAGGACGCCCAGAGGCTCATCCAGCCCCAGCGGCCGTACCATCCTTGCGCCCGCGCGATCTGCGCGGGCGTGAAGGGAAAGCGTTTGTGATCCGAAAACCGCATCAGAAACCGGCCCATCACCCAATTCACCAATGATCCAAGAACATTGCCGATACTGGCCACTGTGACCAGCAGCCAGACCGGGTAGAGACCGGAAAACATCAGCGCCACAAGCACGGCTTCGGACTGGGCAGGCAGTAAGGTGGCCGCGATGAATGCAGCGAGAAACAACCCTGTCAGACCGAACATTTTTGCGACTGTCCTTGCGCCCTTTCGGGGTCTTGCAAGGGCGGCAATGGTGACCCCGGCAGGATTCGAACCTGCAACCTGCCCCTTAGGAGGGGGCTGCTCTATCCAGTTGAGCCACGGGGCCGCGCGAGGTCTGTTAGCGGGTTTTCGGGCCTCTGTC
>SKGU01000196.1 GCA_007117255.1 Natronohydrobacter sp.
GGACGCGCCCTAGCGATATTCCACTTGCCAGAGATACGCCGGGCTGAATAGCGTCAAATCAGGTAATTGGCCGAGGACTGATTTCATGCACAGACCTGTTTTCCCTGCCCTCGCGGCTGCATGGCGAGGGCGTGCTGCGCTGGCGTGACGGGCGCGAATGGCGCGGGCGGTTCAAGGCGGGGCTGCTGGATGGCCCCGGCTCCACTCGCGACCGCAACGGCGACATGATCGAGGCCATGTTCGTCGCCGGGCAGGCGCAAGGCGACGGGGTCTATCGTGCGCGCGCGGGCTGGGTCTGGAGCGGGCCCTTCGTCGATGGTGTGATGCAGGGCGCGGGCGAGATGACCGAGGCCGGCGGGCGGCGCTATTCGATGGTCATGGAACAGGGCCGCCCCGCCACCGGGCTGCCCGAGGGGCTGGCGGCGCACCCGCTGGTCTCCGGGCTGCGCCCCGCGCAAGGCGGGGCCAGCATGGCCGACCGCGCCGAGATTTCGGTTTTTGTCGATCAGCGCCTGTCGGCGAACCAGTGGGGAGCGTATCATTCCTGGGTAGATGGTGCCGAAATTGTCATTCAGCCGACAAATCAGGCCATGATTGATATCTGGAATGGAGAGCCCAGCTTTGGTGTCAGAAGCATGTTTTTCGAGGCTATGGAAGAAGACTGGGCTGACACCCGCGCGCTGACTGTGTTCAGCTTGACGACACATGGCGGCGAGCGCGTCACTCTGGAGGATTTGAGCCTTCAGGTCTCGGAAAGCGTGCCGCATCTGCGCCCCATGGTCATGAGTTACACGCATATGGGCTGTAACCCCTTCGAGCCGAGCTTCGGCTTTGTCAACCACGGCTGGGGCGCGGTTCAGAACCCGCGCCTGCGGGTCCGCTTTGCAAATGCAGACGATATTGATTTCGACGATATCGCTCGGACCAGCAGGTCAACCAACTGGGTCGAGATCAGCTTGGCTGCCTTTGCCGAGGAGGCCGTGATCGACCTGCGCGGCGCTCTGGTCGCGCTGGGCGCCGATATTGACCGGCTTGCCGCCGCCCGCCCACGCTGTCCCAGCCTGAACGAGCTGACTGCCTGTCGCACAGCCCTCGTCGATACGGGAATTTTCGGCGATATCGGAGCGCATCTGAATACTGGTTTCGACAAGGTGATCTCCACTCAGGCGCTTGCAGAATTGACCTTTGACTGGACGGATCACTTCGGAACAACCCAGACCGAGCTAAGACATTACGACGTTGGTGTCTCGCTTGGGTTCATTGACGCCGATGGGAGTCTTGCCGAATGCGGGGCGGGCGGGGCATGGCCTATTGAGGCACCGCAGTTCCATGATGTCACGCTACCTTTTGAGGGTACGAATTACACTGTCGCCTTGCCTTGGCGCGGAAGCCCGAATGTGAGCGACTTCGAGTACGGGGTCAAATTCCACGCGCCTCGGACATCCTATCATGTGCTGCAGGCTCAGGCCCGGTTTTCGGACGGGTCCATGCGGCTGTCGCCCGAGACAGTGCTCTATTTCGTCAATCCGCGCCAACCGGTTGTGCTGCCGCATCGCTATGGCGCGTCGTGCAGCTTGTCGTTGGAAGATACAGGCATGTGCTGACACGCGCGGGATGGCCTAATCGGCAGGTTGCTGCCCCAGCCCCGAGGTCATGACCTCCATCGCCCCCAGCCAGAAGGCCTGTTCCTCGGCTTCGACCTCGGACAGCCGCTCTGACATGCGCGCGATTGCGTCATTGGCGTAACGGGCCTGATACTCGATCGCGGCCAGCACCTGATTGACCTGACAGCCATCCGGGCGGATGTCGAAGACCGGGGCGTCGCGTTCGAGTGTGGCGCAGCGTTGCGCGGGGGGCAGTCCAAGCCGCAGCAGCGCGGCCAGATCGCCGAGCACCAGTGGCGAATCCCCGAAATAGCTGTGGCCCAGAATATCGGCCACGACGTCAGAGGCATCCAGCGTGTCCAGCCCTGCCAGCCGCAGCGGGCCTTCGGACGAATCCCCGGCACGCGGCGCACCATGTATCCGCCGCGAGACCATGAGCGCCCGGTCATTGCGCGAGGCATAGAGCGATACGCTTTGCGCATGCTGCCCCAGCCGGTCCAGCCGCACGCGCAATTCGTTCGAATCGACATCCGGCGCGCCCAGAACCACATGGCCGAACTGGCGCTCGGGGTGGTCGCGCAGCAGGACATCGGCGGCTTCCAGAAAATAGCGGTTGCCCATTGAATGCGCGATCACATGCAGCGTGCCCGTGCCGCGGGTCGCCTGCAGCAGGAACTCGACCAGCGCAGGCCGCGTCGGCAGGACATTGTTGGAATCGGTCAGATAGCCCAGAAGCGCCCCGCGCGACGGCCATGAATAGTAGAGCGCTTGCCCCGGAAACTCCAGATCATGGGCCAGTTGCGCCGCCCGCAGGGCGCCATTGTAGAAAGTGACATTATAGCCATGGATGAACAGCAGACGATCATCTGCCGCGCAACAGCCTGTGCTGAAGAGGTCTTGCGCCATGACCTCGATATCGGCCAGAACCATATGCTGCATCGGGTCGGGGTGGCGGGTCAGGCCCCAGCTTCGAGGCTGCTCGATCCGGCCGGGGCGGTGGGTCGGCGGGATGGTCACGGTCAAACGGCCCAGGGTCAGATCGGCCAGCTCGGCACCGAAGCGGGCGGAGGGGTCGCTGTTGCCAGTGTCGTTGCGGTTGGTTCCGAACCAGACCGGCACTGCAACCGGTTTGCCCACGCGCCGGATCTCGGGCACTTGCAGACGCTTGGTCAGTTCAGAAAGCTCCGTCTCGATTGCGGCCAGGTCATCGGGGGCGTATTCGGCCACCAGATCGCGCAGGTTCTGCAGGCGCGGCAGCAGCGCGGGATTGGAATCGCCCAGCCGCGTCTCGGCCGCGATATAGGCGTCGGAGGCGGCCCCGACCGCCTCCAACGGGCGGTCGAGGCGCAGATATGCGGTCGCCAGAAGGTCGAACACGGCCGTGCGCCGCGCGTCGTCAGGGGGCAGTCTGTCCGTCACGCCTCGCAGCAGCGGGGGCACAAGCTCTGGCTGCGTGTCGAGCAACAGCCGCGCAAGCTCGAGCCGGGTTCCGGCGCTGTCATCCGCGCTCAGGACCTGGGCGAGCTGGTCCTCGTCGAGCCCGTTCGGGGTCGCGACTTGCGCAGAGAGGCTTTCGAACAGCTCGAAGGCGGCCCGGTCGGGTAAGGTGTCTTGCGCCTGCGCTAGCTGCGGCGCCGCGGTGAAGGCGACAGCGAGAAGCAACAGGACGGATGTGCGGCGCACGGGCATCTTTAAGTGACTGGCACATTATTGACCGAAAAGACGTAGACCGCGCCGCGCTGGCTGGCCTGCGCGGCGCGCCGTGCCGCAAGCGAGGTTCCGCCGCGTGTGGTCACGCCCTCGGCCATGTCTGCGATCATCGCCCCAAGCCCGCCGCCGGCGACCCCGCGCTCGGTGCCCGCAAGCGCGCGCACCCCGACCTGTTCGAGAAACGACAGATCGAGCGGGTTCGATAAGGGCTCGGCGGCCGTGACCACAACCAGCAGGCGCTCATGCCCGAAACTTGTGTCATCGAACTCCAGGATCTCTTCCGAGAAGATGGCATTCACCTCGCCCGGTGCGGTGGCGCGCAGGCGCACCGGGTCCGGCAGCATCGAGCTGATCGCATAATTCGACCCGATATAGAGGATATTCACATCCACTGGCGTGCTGCCCGCATTCTCGATATGCACATGCGCGGTGTTGCCCGGTTGCACGACGCCCGTGCGATGCAGCACCAGTTCCTCGCCACTCGTCAGCGGGCTCATGAACTGGGGCAGGCGGGTGACCTTCACCTGTACGTCATCGCCCCCGAAATCATCGAATTGTGCCAGCCGCGCCAGATTGGTGGCGCGGTAGACCGCTGTCAGGGAGCTGCGCAACCAGATGTCGAGCGGTCGCAGATCATCTGGGTCGACAGGGCGCGAAAAGGGCCGCTCGGAGGCGCGCAGTGACAGGCCGGCGCTGTTGTCGAGAAGCCAGAGCCGCGGCGTGTCGGGGTCGGTGATCACCGCGCGCATCGTGGCCGCATCGGCCATGCCCTGCCCGGTCATCATTTCGAGGATCTCGTTTTCGCTGAAGATACTCAGTCGCAGATCGGCGGGCGCATTGGGTTCGACCAGTCTGAAACGGGCCGGAATGCGATCGTCATTCACGATCTCCTCCAGCAATCCCTGCACGGCCCGGGCCAGATCGGGGCGGGCGTCCGTTGCAGGGCGCGCGACGCGCAGTTCCATCTGGACGACGCCCTCGATCAGGCGCGCAAAGGCATTGGCGGGAATGTCGGCGAGCGCGAGCGTCGGGAGATCACCAGCGTCCTCGGCGGGACCAAGCTGGCTGCGCAACGGCGTGACCGATGCGATTTCCACCAGCCCCAGCGCCTTGTCCAGATCATCGGTCGGGTCGGCCAGAACCGCCAGACGCGCCCCGGGTGCCAGAAGATGCAATTCGCCCGCATCGATCGCGCGCACAGCGCCCTCGCCAGTGATCCGCCATTGCCGCAAGGCCAGGGCGTCGCTGTCGAGATTGAACAGCCGCTTATCCAACGCGCCTTCGAACAGAGGCGAGGGGCGGCTTCGGTTCATGCCCAGATAGGCATGATGGATCGCCTGCCCCATCTGACGAAACGACAGATACGGATTTTCGCGCAATCGGGTCAGCAGGGTGAAGCTGAACAGCCCCATCTGCAGCGCCGCGTCACTCAAGGGAGGCAGCGGCATTTCCGGGGTCTCCTCGGTGGTCTGGGCGGCGAAGAACGCCACCAGCGGCGCGAGGTCGGCTTCGAGCCCCACATCGCCCGCAGGTCCGAAGATGTTCTGTGGCTGCAAGTCGGGCGGCCCCAGCGACCGGCTGCGGGTGCCCCCCCACATATCGGCAGGAATGTCATAGCGGCGCAGATCGACCTTGCGGCTGACCTCGCCTTCGGTCACGGCGTCCAGCGCGCGTGTGATCGTGCCGGAATGGCAGCAATCGAACACGGCCCAGACAAAGGCACCCTTGCGTCGGATCGCGGTGATATCGTCCTTGATGTCTTTGTCGACATAGCCGTTCGGCCAATGCCGTGTCTCGCTCGTCATCCGCCGGACATCCTTGGGCATGAAGACCTGATCGCGCCCGTCGACCTCTTGCTCGGGAAAGCGCGCGGGCTGCTCGATCCCGTGGCCGCCGAAATGCAGAAACACGAAATCGCCAGGCTCCGCGACCTCCGCCAGCCGCGCCATCTCGTGGCGAATGGCGTCCAGCGTCGGTTCGGCATGGGCGATTTCCAGCCCAGTGGCGAGCACGCGAATGTCTTCGGGCGCAAAACTGACCGGCGCATCCTCCAGCAGATAGTCATGGAAAAGCTGCGCGTCGTTGTTCGGCCCGGTCAGCCACTCACTGCGAAACAGATTGGGGTATTCCGTCACGGCAACCAGAAGCGCGTGATTGCGCACCCCGGAGCCGCTATGCGCCCCGGCGGGCCTGTGCTGATGCGCGAGGCCAAGGGTCGCGGCGCTACCCAGCAGGAAGGCGCGTCTCGGGATCACGAGGCCGGACATCGGCAGTTCCTCCGGATTGGATAACGACGTTGCGAAAGCGTGATCGAGCTTCCATAACGCTGCTGCGCTTGTCAAGAATATGTGCTGGCAGCGGGCCTATGACAGGGCCACCGTCTTATTGGGGGGTGCGGCAGTGGTGCGGCACCATGTCCCCGCCGCGTCAATGAGCCGACTGGCCAAGCAGTTCATATGATTTTGCTTTCCGCAACGAGCCGTCGGGTTAGGAACTCGGGTTGCAGGATGACTGTCAGCATAGGGCCGGGCATGTCGATCCTGCCGTCACCTTCGCAGAGTACCAAGCAGTCATACGGCAGGTTTCTGCGGGCGGCGAACACTGGACTGTTGAGCGCTGCTTCTCTTACCGTTCGAACAATTATCACCAGTTTCTGGCAGTCAGAGTTGAAAGAGAGTCAAGGGTTTCAAGATGGCCGGGAAACATGGCTTATGCAATAAATGAGCTTTGCTGGGGGTGCCGTTCCTCTTCGTGCGACCGGCGATACACTGGATTGGTGTCTTTGCCACGGCAAAGCAATGAACGCTGCGACGATCCTCAATGGAGAACTGACTTGTTATGAGCGGCTATTGAGCACTTGACGGATGCGCCCAAGCGCGGACTGGATGGCTTCCGCCGAATTTGCATATGACAGTCGCAGAAAGCCTTCACCGGCAGCCCCGAAAGACGACCCTGCAATCGTTGCGACAAACGCCTCTTGCAGAAACAGATTCTGTGCCTCAATCGCGCTTAACCCGGTCCGAGAGATATTGGCGAACGCATAGAACGCACCGCCCGGTGTGGTGCAGCTTACACCGGGCAAGGTGTTGAGCCCTTCGACAATGATCCGGCGGCGGGAATCGAATTCTGCGACCATGGCGTTGACAGGTTCCTGGGGACCGGTCAGGGCGGCGATCCCGGCAAATTGCGCGCTTGCATTCACACAGGAATGACAGTTGATCGCGAGCCGCGTTGCGTGTTCCACCATCTGGTCTGGCCAGACTGAGAACCCCAGTCGCCATCCGGTCATCGCGTAGGTCTTGGACCAGCCGTCGAGCAGGATGACCCGGTCACGGATTTCCGGATAATCCAGGAGAGAGACGTGTCTTTGCCCGTCATAGAGCATTTGCGAGTAGATCTCGTCGGACAGGATCATGACATGCGGATGCGCCGCCAGACCCGCCACCAAGGCGTCAATTTCAGATTTCGGGGTCACCCCGCCAGTCGGATTGGCCGGGCTGTTGAGAATGATCAGCGTGGTGCGTTCCGTGATCTGCGACAGAATGCGTTCAGCGCGCAAGGCGAAACCGTCGGATTCGCTTAACTTTATCGGGACGGGTGTTGCGCCACTGTAGCGGATCATACTTTCATAGATGGGAAAGCCGGGATCGGGGAAAAGGATTTCAGCCCCTTTCTGGCCAGACATCAGCACAGCAAAGAACATAGTCGGTTTTCCGCCCGGCATGATCAGAACATTCGCCGGATCGACCTGCGCGCCATGGCGCCGATAGAGGTCGTCGGCAACCGCTTCGCGTAGCGCGGGTAAGCCAGCGGCGGGGGTGTAGCCATGATGCCCGTCCCGAAGCGCGCGAATGCCTGCCTCGACAATATGTGGGGGTGTCGGAAAATTAGGCTGGCCAATGCCAAGATTGATGATCTCATGCCCTTTGGCGGCCAGCGCCTGTGCGCGTGCAAGAACACTGAATGCCGATTCCGTGCCCAGTTGCGCGAGGTTGTCCGCGAATACCGGTGTCGCCATGTTTCCCCCCTTCGATCGTCTAGTGAGCGTCATTCTTAAAGCAATCGAGCCGCGTTTTTTGTTCATTTTTCTTAACGGTTCATTTCATTATTCCGAGGTTTTGTTGCCGGAGTTTGGTGATACCTAATTTCACATGACGTGACGCACTGGCGTTTCTGAGGGAGGAGAGCATGAGCGTTCAGACCCGCGCGACGCAGCGCGCCAACATGTCTTTGGCGATGCGTGCCTGGAATATTCGACGCAAAGCCCTCTTGATGGGTGAGGTTCAGGGGCAGGGATATATCGGACAGGCACTTGGCGTCGCTGATCTTCTGGCGACAAGCTATTTCCATGCGCTGGATTACCGTCCAGAGGAGCCCGAATGGGAGGGGCGAGACCGTTTTTACCTGTCCATCGGTCATTATGCGATCGCGCTTTATGCGGCGCTGATGGAAGCCGGAATCCTGCCCGAGACCGAGCTGGAAACCTATGGCATGGATGACAGCCGCATGCCGATGTCGGGCATGGCCTCCTATACTCCGGGGATGGAAATTACTGGCGGCTCCCTGGGCCATGGTCTGGGCATTGCCGTGGGCGCGGCGCTGGGGCTCAAGCGCAAGGGCAATCCTGCCTTCGTCTATAATCTGATGTCGGATGGTGAACTGGGCGAAGGCTCGACATGGGAAGCCGTAATGTCGGCGGTGCAATGGAAGCTGGATAATCTGATCTGCCTTGTCGATTTCAATAACCAGCAGGCCGATGGACCTAGCCGCGATGCACTTGCGGTGGGAGAGGAGGCGCCGAAATGGGAAGCCTTTGGATGGCACGCGCAGGAGGTTGACGGCAACGATATCGCGGCCTTGGTTGCCGCCTTTGACACAGCCCGGAACCTGCCCGATGCGCGACCGCGCGTGATCATTGCCAACACGACGATGTGCAAGGGGGTTCCTTTTCTGGAGCAAAGGGAAATCACCCATTTTGTGCGGGTTGAAGCCGATGAATGGGCCAAGGCGCTTGACGTGCTGGAAGAAGGAAAGCCGCAATGACACTTGCATCCATGGCGCGCAAATACGAAGCGCGTAAAGCCCCGGACAGGAAGGTCGCAACCTCTGCGATGATCGCCTCTCTGGCGGCAGAGGGATATGAGACGGTCGCCGCCCCTTTTGGTCATGCGCTTGTCGAGCAGGCGCGCGGCGATGACCGGATCGTTGGATTGTCTGCAGATCTATCGAAATATACGGATCTGCATATCTTCGCGCAGGCGATGCCAGAGAAGTTTTATCAAATGGGTATGGCTGAGCAGTTGCTTATGTCCGCTGCCGCCGGAATTGCGCGCGAAGGTTTTATTCCCTTTGCGACAACCTATGCGGTTTTTGCCAGCCGCCGCGCTTATGACTTTATCGCGATGGCGATTGCCGAGGAAAACCTGCCGGTCAAGATTGTTTGCGCCTTGCCCGGATTGACCACAGGCTACGGCCCCAGTCATCAGGCGACCGAGGATCTGGCGATTTTCCGGGGGTTGCCCAATCTGGTCGTGATTGATCCCTGCGACGCCTGTGATGTGGCAGGCATGGTGCCCGAAATGGTCGCGCATAACGGTCCGGTTTATGCGCGTCTGTTGCGTGGCAAGGTGCCGACGGTTCTGACGCGACACAAACCGGATTACAAGTTTCAGCTTGGGCGCGCGCAGATGATCCGTGAGGGGCGCGACGTGCTGGTCGTGTCCTCGGGCATCATGACGATGCGCGCGCTGGATGCGGCAGAGCAGCTTGCCGCAGAAAATGTCGATGTGGCCGTGCTGCATGTGCCGACGATCAAGCCCTTGGACAAGGCCACCATCCTTTCCGAGGCCGCGAAAGGCGGGCGTCTGGTGGTCACGGCTGAAAATCACACGGAAAACGGTGGTCTGGGTGAAGCCGTGGCGCGTGAATTGATGCTGGCGGGGACGCATGTGCCGTTCCGCATGATCGCGCTGCCGGATGCGTTTCTGGAAGCCGGTGCCTTGCCGACCTTGCATGACATGTATGGGCTTTCGGTCGCGCGTGTCGTGGCGCAGATCAAAAGCTGGCTCTAGGAATTAAGTTATATCGGGGGGGTAGGTCACATGGGCCTGTTGGACGATAGAATCGCCATCATTACGGGTGCGGCAAGCCCGCGAGGATTGGGGAAAGCGACAGCGCGGCTTTTCGCAGAACACGGCGCGAGCGTGGTCATTATGGATCTGGACGAAGATCAGGCGCGTCAGGCGGCAGAGGCTCTGCCCGGCGACACGCATCTGGGTTTGGCGGGAAATGTGTGTCGCACAGAGGATTGCACGCGCGTCGCCCAGGCGGTGCTGGAGCGGTTTGGGCAGATTGACATTCTGGTGAATAATGCCGGGATCACCCAGCCGTTGAAGGTTATGGAGATTGCGCCCGAGAATTACGAGGCCGTGACAGATGTGAACCTGCGTGGCACGCTTTACATGTCACAAGCCGTCATTCCTGCGATGCGGGCGCGCCAGCGGGGCAGCATCGTCAATATGTCATCGGTCTCGGCGCAGCGGGGTGGGGGCATTTTTGGCGGGCCGCATTATTCGGCAGCAAAGGCGGGTGTGCTGGGCCTGACCAAGGCGACAGCGCGCGAGCTTGCACCCGACAATATCCGCGCCAATGCGATCTGTCCGGGGTTCATCGCGACCGATATCACAGCAGGGAAGCTGACGGATGAGATGCGCGCGCAGGTTCTGGCCGGGATCCCGATGGGACGTGCGGGAACAGCGGAGGATGTCGCGGGTTGTGCGTTGTTTCTTGCCTCTGACCTGTCAGCTTATTGCACGGGATCCGAGATCGACGTGAACGGAGGGTCGTTGATTCACTGAGTTTGCGGGCAAGGTCCGGCATGGCTGCGGCGCCGCGAGAGACACGGAACTTTCTGAAATGAAAAGGGGCAAGTTGTTCAGAAAAACGAACGAAATGTTAGATGTTCCTTGAGTGACTTTGCCCTGAAAATCAGAGACCTTCTGATATATCAGGAAGCTCAGCGGGAAATCAGCTTGTGTTTCTTGTGAGAACTGGCGGCCAGAGGGGGGCTGCCACGGCTGCGGCCGGAAACTGCGGAGAGTTTGAAAAGCTTGCCTGGGATGCCGCGTGGTATCCCACAAGGAGGCTTTTTGCCAGGTGGCCGGCTTGCGCCACATAACAGGGAGGAAGACATGAAATTCACTCATATCGCTGCGGCAATGTGCCTTGGGTTGGCCAGCTTACCCGCCGCTGCACAGCAGTATCAGCTTTCGCATAATGCGGCGCCGGGGAACCCGAAATCGGATGCGTCCGACATGTTCGCGCAGCTTGTGAACGAGCGCACAGAAGGACGCATCACGATTGATGTCGGCGGGTCCGCACAATTTGGCGAGGATGCCGAAGCCATCACAAATATGCGCCTTGGCTCAATGGCGTTCAGCGCCAATTCGCAAGGCACAAGCTCTGCCATCGTACCTGAACTGGCGGTTTTGGGGCTGCCCTTCCTGTTCGACAGCCTGCCGCAGGCATGGGACGTGATGGACGGTCCGATTGGTGAACAGCTTGCCGAAGCTGCCGAGGCACAGGGCCTTGTAATGCTGGCCTATTGGGATAATGGTATCCGCCAGACATCGAACAATGTCCGGCCCATCGAAAGCCCTGCGGATCTGGCAGGTCTGCGCATCCGCACGCCCCCGGACCCGATCACGGTGGATATCTTTAACGCGCTGGGCGCAAACCCGCTGCCTCTGGCCTTCTCGGAACTCTACATCGCGCTGCAACAGGGTGTTGTTGACGGTCAGGAGAACCCGCTTATCAACATTTACTCGTCATCGCTTTACGAAGTGCAGCGCTATATTTCGCTGACCGGCCACAAGTATGAAGCGACCTTCCTGCTCGCGTCCAAGATCATCTGGGATACGTTCTCGCCCGAGGATCAAGAGATCATCCGTCAGGCCGCAATTGAGGCAGGCGACTATAATCGCCAACGCTCGCTGAATGACGAAATGGAGCTGCGGGCCACGCTGGAAGGCGAGGGTGTGATCTTCAACGAGGTCGACTCTGCCCCGTTCCAAGAAGCGACTCAGGCCGTTTATGACCAATGGCGCCAGCAATTCCCCGATCTCGTTGATGCCATCGTCGAGGCGGCGGCTGCCGCACGGACCGAATAAAAATGGCGCAGCCCAACTCATCAGGCAAGGCGGCTCCGGCCGCCTTGCGCTTTGCCAATCTCATTGGCAGAGCGCTGGAAGTCGTCTCATTGATCATTGCTCTGGCGTCACTGGTCGCGATGTTCCTTGCGCTGGTTGCCGATGTCATCGTTCGATACATGACGACCCGCGGGCTGGGCTGGCCGACCGAAGTACCCAACTTGCTGTTTCCGTGGCTAATCATGGGGGGCATCGTTCTGGTCGCCCATCGTGGCGCCCATATCGCGGCAACGGCATTGATTGACATGCTGCCTATCCCCAAGGCACGCGTGCTGGCACTGGCGACGCAAGTGCTGCTTGTCGGCACTTTCACTTCCCTGGCGGTGGTTTCGATCAAAGTGATCGGCGTTACAGGTCAGCAGGTGTTTCCGTTGACCCGCATACCCCAGTTCTGGGCCTATGCGGCCGTGACCTTTGGCTGTGGCGGAATCGCCATTGCCGCAGCGGTGAATTTCGTTCGCATCTTCTACGCCGCAGATCCGCGCAGATTGATCGAGCAACCTTCTGCGGAGCATCAGATATGACCATAGTGATGATCGTCCTTTTCTTTGCCCTGCTGATGTTATCCGTACCGGTGGGCTATTCGCTTATCATCAGCGCCATGGCAGCCATTCTCTATCAGGGCACAATTCCGCTGGTGCTTGTCGTCGTCAAACTGTTCCAGCCGTCGCAGAGTTTCCCGCTTCTGGCGATTCCGTTCTTCATTCTGGCGGGGTCGCTGATGATGTCGGGCAAGCTGGGAGAACAGCTTGTCAAATTCGCGGCGCGTCTGGTGGGCCGGTTTCATGGCGGGATCGGTCAGGTGTCTGTCGTTGGCTCGACCATCTTCGGCGGCGTATCAGGCTCGGCGGTTGCCGAAGCTTCGGCACTGGGCTCGATGCTCATTCCCTGGCAGAAACGCGAAGGGTATCCGCCGGCATTTGCCGCAGCCGTCACCGCATCTTCTGCGGTTATTGCTGGCCTGATTCCGCCGTCTATCCCGCTGATCCTGTTTTCGACTGTATCAAATGTGTCAATCGCCGCGCTGTTCACTGCCGCGGTCCTGCCCGGCCTGATGCTGGCGGCAGGCATGTTGCTGGTCTGCTATCTGAGCGGCAGGCTGCGCAATTTCCCGCGCCTGATCGAGCAAGAGGACCGCAGGCATATTGGCAAGGTGCTTCTTACGGCGCTGCCTGCGCTGCTGATGCCAGTTTTCATTGTCGTGCTGCTGCGCGCAGGCATTGCCACACCGACGGAAGTCAGCGTGATTGCTGTTGCCTATGCGCTTGTGGTCAGTGCCGTGATCTATCGCGATCTGACCTTGCAGGGGATCTATTTCTCGCTGCTGACCACGATCATTACGACCGGGATCGTCATGCTGGTTATCATTGCCTCCAGTCTTGTTGGCCATGTGCTGATTACCGAGCGCGTTCCGACACTTGTCGCGATCTGGGCGCTGGAAACCCTGCAGGAGCCGTGGCTGATCCTGCTTATGATGAGCGCCATCATGCTGACGGTTGGCATGTTTCTTGATCTTCCTGCAGCGATCCTGCTGCTGGGGCCGATCTTTGTCGCTATCGGGCGCATGATCGGGCTGGATCTGGTGCAGTTGGGGGTCGTGGTCTGTGTGAATCTGTCTATCGGGCTGTTCACGCCGCCTGTCGGGACGACTTTGTTCATAGGCGCGGCCATTGCGCGGGTCTCTATCGGGTCGGTCATCAAGGAATTGTGGCCCTTCTATCTTGTCGGGCTGACAGTGCTGTTGCTGATGATGTATGTGCCCGCGCTCACGATTTACTAAGGTTTGGAAATGACAAAACACATTGCTTTTGTTGGTCTAGGCGCGATGGGCAGTGCCATGTCTGCGAACCTGTTACGCGCAGGGTTTACTGTGGCAGGCTACGACATGAACCGTAGGGCGGTCGAAGCGCTGGGCGCGCAAGGCGGAGTGGCGGCAGAAAGTGCGGCCGCCGCTGCGCGTGAGGCGGATGTTCTGATCCTGATGGTTGTCAACACGGCACAGGCGCGCGCTGTTCTGTTCGAGCAGGGCGCGCTTGACGCGTTGCCCGCCGGGGGGGCTGTGTGCCTGATGGCCACTTGTCCACCCGACGAGGTTCGCGCGCTTGCGCGAGAGGTCACGGCGCAGTCAAAGGTCTTTGTGGATTGCCCGGTTTCAGGCGGTGTCGCGGGGGCGCGGGCTGCAAGTCTGACCATTCTTGTGGCCGCGCCTTTGGGCGACCTGGAGGGGCTGCGCGCTGTGTTTGAGGCTATGGGCAAGCGCATTTTCCATGTCGGAACAGAGGCCGGGCAGGGCGCGAGCGTCAAGGCGATCAATCAGGTGTTGTGCGGCGTCCATATTGCCGCAGCCGCCGAGGCATTGGCGCTTGGCGAACGCGCCGGGCTGGACCCAGAAATCGTGCTGGAGATCTTGTCTGGGTCGGCGGCGGGAAGCTGGATGCTGTCGGATCGGGGACCGCGCATGTTGCAGGATACGCCCGAGGTTACATCGGCAATCGATATCTTTGTGAAAGATCTGGGCATAGCTTTGGAAACCGGGCGCGCGGCCAAGATGGGTTTGCCACTTGCCTCAATCGCGATGCAGCTTTTCCTTGCGGAAAGTGCAGCGGGCGGGGGGCGCGATGATGACAGTCAGGTCATTCGCGCCTATCGACGATTGAACGGGCTTTAGATCACGCATGTTCCAGACGCATTTCATGGCAAAATGACACAGGTCGAGATTCTATATCAGGCGTTGCGTTCGGATATCCTGAACATGGTTCTTGCTCCTGGCCTGCGATTGTCTGAACGCAAGATAGAGTCCAGCTATTCCGGGGCGTCGCGCACGCCCATTCGGACCGCACTTTTAATGCTCGAGGCCGACAAGCTGGTGCAGAAAAAGTTGCGCACATGGTTTGTGATGCCGTTGTGTATGTCACATATTCAGCAAGCCTGCGAATTTCGTGTCGGTCTGGAACGTGCGGGCCTGGTGCTGGTGCATGAACGCGCCACATCAGAGCAGATCGACGCTTTAGAGCGGGCTTTCATCCCCGAAGATGCGGACCAGTCCCGTGAGGACTGGTTAAAGAGCGGGCGGGACTTTCATGTTGAGCTGATGCGTTTGTCCGGAAATGATCTGTTCGTCGATGCCATGCAGGATGTGATGCAGCGCCTTGCCCGTATCCGTTGGCTGGAAGTCATCAATGAAGCCGGGCGTACGCGTACGATCATTGAGCATCGGGAAATCTTGCGTCATCTGCGCGCGGGCAATGTCGATGAAGCCTGTGAGGCTGCGCGTCGGCACGCGCTGGAGACTCAGAAACGCCATGTGGACACGCTGATCGCCCTCTCGCGGCAATCGGGCTTTCAGATGGTGGGGTCTGCCTACCATATCGCATGACGGGGCGAGGCCGCACAGGCAGCGCGATGACGCGGTTTGTCCTATGCGATATCCGCCGCGCCTTGATCGTTCCGAGTCGAAGCCCTAGCGTGAGGATATGGCGCTGAACCCGAACCTGAATTCTCTGGCCTATTTCGAAGCAGTTGCCCGTCTGGGCAAGATAACGCTGGCTGCGACGGAACTGGGCGTATCTTCGGCCGCGATCAGCCAGCAACTGCGCGCGTTGGAAGAGCAGTATGGTGTCATGCTGTTCCGCCGGGAAAACCGGCGGCTGACCTTGACGCTGGATGGCGAGATGCTGTTTCAGGCCACATCCAGTGCGTTGCAGATGATCCGGGGGGCGCAGGCCACGATCCGGCGCCAGCGGAACACCTATGAATTTTCGATCAGGGTCAGCCCGACCTTCGGGGTGCGGTGGCTGTCCTCGCGCCTGAAAGATTTCATCGACGCGCATCCCGACTGGAACATGCGGATTGATGCTGCGCCAGATTTCACCAATTTCGACACCGAAATGGTTGATCTTGATCTGCGCTATGGCCCCGGAACCTGGGATGGTCTGCACGCCGAGTGCTTTATCAGTGATCTGATCCTTCCGATGTGTTCCCCGTCCTATCTGGAAGAAATGAAATCGCGCGGGGCGACGGCGCAGGAACAGCTTGCGCAGGCCACGACTATCCGATGCGTCAAATCGCTGTACCAGTGGGAACTGTGGCTGGCCCGTCATGGCATCGAACGCGCTGAGGAAAAGCGCCAGCTTCGCTTTGAACGCTCGTCCATGGTCATCGATCTGGCGCGGCAGGGTGGGGGCGTCATTCTGGAAAGCATGACATTGGCTGCGAAGGAGTTGAAACGGGGCACGCTGGTGCCCTTCTCTCCGAGTTTTCCGGCGGTGCAATTACCAACCTATTGGATCGTGTGCCCCCACAGGCATACCAATCGCCGCATTGTGCGCACTTTCACCGAATGGCTGCGCAATGAAGCGCGGCACCATGAAGCGCAGGTTCAGGCAATACTTGCCGGATATGGCTGTTCGTACCGCCCGATTGAGGAAATGGAATTGACACACTGAGACAGTCGGCCATGGTGTTTGTTGCTTGGTCCGGCCTTGGCGACGAATCCGGGTGTCTGATGCCCCAGAACAGAGGTCAGTTTATGTGACACATCAATAAGCCTGTCGAGGTCAACCCCGGTCTGAATACCGCATTGGTGGAACATGTGTACCAGATCCTCGGTGCAAATATTGCCAGTTGCACCCGGCGCATAGGGGCAGCCACCAATGCCGCCAAGCGCTGAATCGAAGCTGCGCGCACCTGCGTCATAGGCCGCTAGCGCGTTGGCCAGCCCCAGATCGCGGGTGTTGTGAAAGTGCAGGGTGAGATGCAGATCGGGATGATCCTGCAGGATCAGGGCGACCAATTGACCCACCTGCCGGGGATTGGCCACACCGATTGTGTCCGCGACTGTGATCCCCTTGATACCCATGGCGCGGTAGGTTTCAATGGCCCAGAGCACGCGTGCGGGTGTTTGTGGCCCCTCGAACGGGCAACCGAAGGCCGTGGCAATCGTGCCGTTGGGGTAGATGCCGGAACCCGCGATCATGTCCAGAATGTCACGGAACTGGGCGAGCGACTGGTCGCAGGTCATCTGCATATTCGCCAGATTGTGTTTCTCGCCGATGGACATGACGAGATTGACCTCATCGACATGGCTGGCCAGAGCGCGGTCTGCGCCGCGTTTGTTTGGCACCAGTGCCGTATAATGGATGTCCTCGCTGCGCGTGATCCCGGCAAAGACCTCGCTTGCGTCACGCAGATTGGGGATGGCTTTCGGGGACACGAAAGAGGTTGTTTCAAGTCGGCGGATCCCGGTCGCAGATAGCAGATCGGCCAATGCAATTTTGTCCGCAGTCGCGACGAATTCCGGTTCATTCTGCAATCCATCCCGCAAAACCACCTCGTTTATCTGGACTTTGCTATCCTCTGTCATCGCGCCCTCCTGCTGCAATGACAATGGCTTAGCATTGGAGATACTGAAATTTCAATCAACGTATCATGTAATATATCTTAAGAAATATTAGCTGTGCGGGCGGGTTGCGCATGGGTATCAGTGAGGATGTGAATTGCCGAAAGGCCCGATTGACGCCATGGGAGGAACACCAATGACCGACACAACCGAAAGCGCCGAAATCGCAGCACTTGTTGCAAAAGCGCGCAAGGCACATGCTGTTGTCAACACCTACGATCAGGCGCGTGTCGATCTGATTGCGGGCGCAATCGTCTATCACCTGTCACGCCCAGACACGGCGTCACAAATCGCGGTAATGGCATTTGAAGAGACGCGGATGGGGCTGGTTGACAGCAAGCGCGCGAAGCTGACCCAAAAGATGCCTGCCATTTTCTATGATATTCGCAAAGAGCCCAGTGTGGGCGTAATTGACCGCGACATGGCAAATGGGATTACCACAATCGCCAAACCCTACGGCGTCATTGCCGCTCTGGTGCCGAGCACGAATTGCGAGGCAACGCCCATTTTTAAATCCGTGCTCGGAATCCGGGCGCGAAATGCCGTGATTTGCGCTCCCCATCCCGCGAGCAAACGGACGACGCTGCATGTTGTCGCGCTGATCCGCAACGTCCTGCGCGCCCTCGATGCGCCCGAGGATTTGGTGCAATGTATCGAAACCCCCTCGAAGGCGCTGGCTGCGGAATTGATGGCACAATGCGATGTCGCAATGGCAACAGGGTCAGGGGATATGGTGACCGCAGCTTATTCCTCTGGCAAACCGGCTTTTGGAGTCGGGGTCGGAAATGCAGTTGTCGTCATAGATGAGACAGTCGATCTGGCTGAAACTGCTAAGAGAATCCGTATCGGCAAGACCGGTGACAACGCCTCTGGCTGTTCTGCCGAGAATTCGATCGTTGTTGCAGATCAGATCTATGATGATTTTCTGCGCGCCTTGCAAGCCGAGGGTGCCTATATCGCCAATGCCGAAGAAAAGGTGCGATTACAGTCGGCGATGTGGCAGGACGGCTATCTTTCGCGCAATGTTGTGGCGCGTTCGGTGCATGAGATTGCCGCTCATGCCGGACTGACTGTGCCGCAGGATTGCAGGTTCATTCTTGTCGAGGAAACCGGATACGGCCCGGACTATCCGTTCTCGGGCGAGAAGCTGAGCCTTGTCCTGACCTGCTACAGATACAAGACCTTCGATGATGCGATTAATCTGGTCAATGGGGTCACGGCTTTTTCCGGGTCAGGGCATTCCTGCGGTATCCATTCCCATGATCCTGATCGAATCCTTGCACTGGGGTTGGCCACGCGCACGTCGCGTGTGATTGTGCGGCAGTCGCATGGCGTGGCCAATTCCGGAAGCTGGACCAATGGCTTGGCAAAGACATTTTCCTTGGGCTGCGGCAGTTGGGGCGGGAACTCGGTTTCGGAAAATGTGACGCAAAAGCACTATTTCAATACGACTCGGATCGCAGAGCCGATCCAGCGCGACATCCCCGATGATGCGCAGGGCAATCGCATTTGGCTCAGCGCTCTGGGGTCGGTTCTTTCAAGCCATTGAGAATGTTGCATAAGAATGTCTCATCCCAACCCGCGCGCTTGAGCTTTATGGAGAGCGATCCCTTTGA
>SKGU01000201.1 GCA_007117255.1 Natronohydrobacter sp.
CATCTGCAGGACCATGTGATCGCCCTGATCAGCACCGGGCTGAACCTGCGGATGGAGGATCTGATGCAATCGCGCGATCTGGCGCTGACCGTTGCGCGGGCGCGCGAGCCGATCAAACTGGATTATGAACGCCAGTATGAGGAAAAGGTCAAAACGCTGCATGCCGCCATTGTGGAGTTCTGCGCGGACCGCGCGGCGATGGCGCTGCCGGCGCGCGACATGATACAGTTGCAGGAGTTGCGTGAGGCGGCAAATGCGCTGGTGCGCGCGGTCAAGGGCGTCAAGCATTTGCGCGGCAATGCTGAACGCTTCACGGCAGAGCCGCATGGCGATGTGACAGAGCTGTATCAGGTGCTGCGCCACGAACTTGCACAGGTCATGGTCGCAATTGCCCGCCTGGATGCGGCTGAGGCAGAGGACCGGTCCTCGCTGTCGATCCTGGGCGAGCAGGAAGCGATGGATGCGCAGAACCGCCATCTGACAAAACGTCTGGAAGGGCTTTTACAGACGCGGCGAATTTCGGCCGAGCATGCGACATCCTTTCTCAACGATTCCACCTATGCGTTTGATGCCATGCGCAACATGATCGAGGCTGCACAGAGGCTCTATCGCCCGGAGGACAGCGCAGAGGCCGAAATCGAGCGCTTGCTGGAGCCTGATGACGATGATGAGAAACGCGCGTCATAGTGCTGTCATGATCGTGGTGTTATGGTACTGCGGTTTCGATCCGGGGGTTTGCTGATGGCACATGAGAAACTTGCCGAAAAGTTGGGGGACTACTTCGCGCGACTGGGCGAGGGTCGCGCCCACAAGATCAAGCCAGCGGATGTGGAAAAGGTCATTGCGAAGCTGCGCCAGCGGCGCGATGAGCTTCGCAATCAGGCAGAGGCCACGCCCGACAAGGCAGAGCGACTTGCTTTGAAAATCCAGACTGCCGAAGATTTGCTCGCGCGCGCTGAATGGCTGCTGGAACAGATCGATGGCGACCCGCGCGCCGCTTTGTCGGGCACGATGCCTCGTCAGGATTGACCCCTAGCCCTGGCCCCGTTAGCCCTGTTGTGATGGAGCGGACAGGCAGGGGCACGCCATGCAGCACGATGATCACCTGATAGAAGCCAAACACCTGTTGTCAGAGCTTGTGGCCTTTCCGTCGATTTCTGCGGACGGAAATGTGGCGATCACGGATTTCCTTGCGGCGGCCTTGCAGGCCAGCGGCGCGCGCATCTGGACAGAGCCGGATGCCACGGGCCAGAAGCTGAATCTGTTTGCCACCATCGGGCCGGACGCGCCGGCGGGCGTGATCTTGTCGGGGCATACAGATGTGGTGCCTGTGGCTGATCAACCCTGGAGCACGGACCCTTTCACCCTGACCGAGCGTGATGGCAGGCTGTATGGGCGCGGAAGTTGCGACATGAAAGGGTTTATTGCCGCCTGTGTCACCATGGCCCCGGCATTCGCGCGCCGCGCTTTGAAAGTGCCCGTGCATTTCGCTTTCACCTATGACGAGGAAATCGGCTGTTTCGGGGCGCAGGCGCTGACGGCCTCACTGGTCGCGCGCGGGCTGCGCCCTGCGGCTGCGATCATTGGCGAGCCAACGATGATGCAGCTGATCGATGGCCATAAGGGATGTTATGAATATACAACCTGGATTACGGGGCGCGAGGGGCATGGCTCCAGCCCTGATCTGGGCGTGAATGCTGTGGAATATGCCGCGCGCTTTGCCCTGAAGCTGATCGAATTGCGCGAACGGCTGAAAACGATGGCGCCTGACGACTGCCCGTTTGATCCGCCGCATACAACGATCAACCCCGGCCTGCTGTCAGGGGGGAGCGCGCACAATATCATTCCCGGCAAGGCACGGATCGACTGGGAAATGCGCCCGGTTCAGGCATCGGATGCAGATTTCGTGAAAGATGAAATCGCGCGCTTTGTGAATGATACGCTTTTGCCCGCGATGCAGGGCGTTGACCCCGGTTGCACGATCCAGACCGAGACTGTCGCCGAAGTGGCGGGTCTGGTGCCAATGCCAGACAACCCCGCGCGCGATCTGGTCACAGAACTGACAGGCGCCAATGGTGCCGGGCTGGTGCCCTTTGGCACGGAAGCGGGGTTGTTTCAGGCCATCGGCATTCCGTCGGTGATCTATGGCCCCGGCGCGATTGCACAGGCGCACAAGCCCGACGAGTACCTGGCCGTAGAACAACTGGCGCAATGCCTGCGGTTTCTGGACCGGCTTGGCGCGCGGCTGGAGCGCGGTGCAGTAGCGGGCGCGTTATAGTTCCTCGATATTCAACCGCCGACCCAGCGCGCGGCCCACTTGTAGCGAAATCTCTGAAAACACGGTGTCAAAGGCCCGGAACATGGCGCGGTTGAATTCCTGCGCCAGTGGGGTCGAGACATAGGCGACGTAATCTTGCATCTGATCCTCGGCCAAGGGCTGATAGGCCATCAGAAAATAAGACTCGATCCAGTCTTCGATATCCGCCCGGATCGCGGGTTCCTGTGCCCAGACCAGTTGCAACAGCATTTCCGAGCTTAGCCCCTGAACAGCGTTTTCCGCCATCATGCCGCGATAATAGGCAAAGCTGGTGTTCAGCCCAAGCGACACGTTCAACTCGATCAGATCATTGGCCGCGATGCGCTGACGAACAAGATCCAGCCGTGCGACCTTGGCTGTATCGCGGTTGCCCTGACGCGCTTCCAGCAGGGTCATGCGCGCCATTTCGTCGATCTCGTCTTGAAGCAACGCTTCGCGCGCGGCGATTTCAAGTTGCAGAATCTGCTTTCCGGCATCCGTGGCGGCGAATTCTAGCGCATCAGTGCGCACGTCGGGACGTGTGGCCAGTTCTTTTTCCATCTCGGTCAGGAAGGCGGACAGCATCCGGTCTGGCGCGTAGATTGCCGCCACATCATCCTGAAACGCCCGCAGGGCTGAGCCTTGCAGCGGGGTGGCCCCATCCGCCAGAACGGATGCGCGGCCTTCCTCTGCCATGATATCGAACAGTTCCGGCAACAGAAACGCTTCCGAAAGATCAGACGCCACGGCAGGGCGCGGCGCTAGCACCGCAAGGCACAATGCCAGGACAGGAAGTATCAGGAATTGAGACAGTCGGTATTGCATATTCTGGCCTGTGAGCATTTGACAAGAATAGTCTATCCGGCTGTCCCGCGCGCTGCCACACACATTCGCGCGTGTTTGCGCTCAAATCGGTGAATGAACGAAAAAGGGGCCAGATTGGCCCCTTTGTTTATTCCCATTCCATTTCAGCAAAGACCACACCCGCGTTGCGCGTGGCCAGCTCTTCGAACGTGTCAAGATGAGTGTAGGGGGACTGGTCGACATAATACGCCCCGGCAAGATCACCGCCTTCGTCGATATGCTCGCCGATGCGTTCGCGCAGCCAGACCAGATAATCATGGGTGTAGCGGCGGACTTGCGCCATGTTGGTCGGGTGGCCATGACCGGGAATCACATAGGTGGCACCCAATGGCTCAAAGGCATTTTCCCAAGTGTCGATCCAGCATGATGTGCAGGTACCCTCGAAAATCGGGGGCATGCGTTCATGAAAGGCGATATCACCTGCAATGACCAGCGATTGATCGGGCAGCCAGACCTGTGTATCGCCAGGACTATGTGCAGGGCCAAGATAAAGCACCTCTATGCGGAAATCCCCCATTGTCAGCTCGACCTTATCCTCAAAGGTTTCAGTCGGTTGCATAGGCTGTGTGCCCTCTGACTTCTCGCGCGCGTAGTTTTGCAGCGAGGCAAAAGCCTGCCCGGAGTCTTTTTCAAACTCTTCAGCAGCATCGACATGAGCCAGAATCGGAACGCCCTGTTCGATCCAGTAATTATTGCCCAGCATCGCATGGCCTTGCCCGTTCTCGGCAATGACCAGTTTGACCGGCTGATCGGTGCGCGTCTTGATTTCCTCATGCAGCGCCTGCGCCAATTGATATGACGCGCCGGAATTCACAACGACCACCCCGTCACCGGTGATGATGAAGCTCAGATTGTTGTTATGGCCTGCGTTTTCATAAGTGGGCGGGGCCGTCGCTCCGATGGAGGTCCAGACATAGGGGATCACCTCGACCGGTTTGTTATACAGCACTGATTGCGGGTATTTGTCGGCGATATCTTCAGAGGCCAGCGCCGCTCCGGCCCAGACCAGCGTAACAGCCACGCTCAGAAGGGTTTGGTTCATGTGATCATACTCCTGCAGTGAAAATATAGCGGTTGTCGCCCTGATGCTCGGCACGACCGATGCCCCCGTCCGGCAAATGGAAGCCCAGCACCAGCAGGTCGTCTGCGGTGATCTGGTCCAGCAGTCGCACCCGCGTCGCGGCCCCGGTTTCAGGGTCCTGATCAGAGTTGGAGGTCCATTCCGGGCGCTCGAACGCCAGATGCGGATTGGCCAGAGCATCGCCCACCAGCATGACCCCCTGCCCGCCAAGCTGAAGCTGAAACGCCATATGTCCCGGCGTGTGGCCCGGCGTGGCCACGGCCTGCACACCGGGCAGAATTTCTGCGCCATCCTCGAAAAGCTGCACCTGATCTTCGATAACAGAAAGCCGTCTCTGCGCGCCCACGGCAAAGGACTGGCGCGCGGCCCCGATCGCATCAACCGTGTCCGGGTCCATCCAGTAATCCCATTCGGCGCGGCCCATCATCACTTCGGCGCGCGGCAAGAGCGGCTCGTCGAAATCATCCAGCAGACCCCAGATATGGTCAGGATGTGCATGCGTGATGACCAGATGTGTCACGTCGTCGGGTGCCACGCCCAAAGCGTTCATCGCATCTTCCATATGCCCGACCGTGGCCATGAAATCCGGGCCTGCGCCGACATCGAACAGGATGGTTCTGTCGCCATCGCGCAGCAATGCCAGATTGCAGGGGGGCTCATAGCTATCGACGCTCTGGCCATAGCGCTGCAAGATCGCCATGGCTTCGTCGTGGAACTGTTCGTCAGCAAGCATGTCGACCGGCAGCACAAGGTTGCCATCAGACAGCGTATCCAGCCGCATGCCGCCCGCCTCTAGTGTCGAGCGCGCACGCAGCCGGTGCGGCACACTCACAACCAGCGCCGTGGCACCAGTGGCTTGAAGGAAATGGCGTCTAAGCATCTTGGTTCTCCCATTCCAGTTTACGGCTGCTTGCACAGCGACAAGCAGCACAGCCGGAATGCGAGGGAGAGCGCATTGATGTAGCATCAAGACTACTGGTCTTGCATCGGGATGCAAGGGGCGAAATGCACATCCTCAGCACGAAAAAGGCCACCCGAAACCGGGTGGCCAAAAAAATCAAAATGATACCTAATCAGGTATTGACCGCGTCCTTGAGGGCTTTTGCGATCGTGACCTTGACGGCCTTGTCTGCGGCCTTGGTCATCGTCTCACCCGTGGCGGGGTTGCGCACCTGACGCTCAGGGCGCGCGCGGCACATGATCTTGCCGATACCGGGCAGCGTGATCGCGCCACCAGCCGAGACTTCCTGCATTACGATTTCAGCCACAGCATCCAATGCAGCATTTGCAGTTTTCTTGTCAGAACCCATTTTCTCGGACAACACAGCAACCAGCTGTGTCTTGGTCATCGGCTTCGCGGTCATTTGAGACTCCTAGGTGAAGGGACGACCCGCAAATATGCGGGCCAAACGTATTACGTCGCGCATATAGCCTTGAAAACTTCACACTTGCAATCAATCGCGACGCAGAAAAATCCGAATTTGCCGCGAAATCTTGGGAATTCTGGCGATATGTTGCCCTGTCGGCATGAACTTGCCCGGCCTCGCGTGGCGCAATCGCGCGTGACGCGCGGCGCGCGAAGGGCAAGCCGCAATCTGGTACTGTCGATCGGCGCGCCGTTTCCGGATATAAGTATGGTGGGTGGTTATCCGCTGGCGCGCTAAAGAAAGGCTGTTTCGTTGAAGGAGCGCAACTTGCGGCTGTGTATCTTTTCCAACGGCATCTCCCGCAGCAATTCCATTGCTCGAATCCCTATCTGCAAGTGCCGTGCCACTTGTGTCTTGTAGAACGACGACGCCATACCCGGTAGCTTCAGTTCACCATGCAGAGGTTTGTCGGACACACATAACAGCGTGCCATAGGGCACGCGGAAGCGAAACCCGTTGGCGGCAATCGTCGCACTTTCCATATCCAGCGCGATAGCGCGAGACTGGCTGAGGCGTTGCACAGGACCGGACTGGTCGCGCAACTCCCAGTTGCGGTTGTCGATGGTTGCCACAGTGCCTGTGCGCATGATCTTTTTCAACGCATAGCCTTCCAGTTCCGTGACCTGTGCCACCGCGTCCTGAAGCGCGATCTGAATTTCCGCCAGCGCCGGGATCGGCACCCAAACGGGCAAATCCGCATCCAGCACATTGTCTTCGCGCAGATAGGCATGGGCGAGCACGAAATCCCCAAGCGCCTGAGAATTGCGCAGCCCCGCGCAATGGCCGACCATCAACCATGCATGCGGGCGCAGCACCGCGATGTGATCGGTGGCCGTTTTCGCATTGGACGGGCCAACCCCGATATTGACCAGCGTGATCCCGGCCCCATGCGCGCGTTTCAGATGATAGGTCGGCATTTGCGGGAGGCGGGGCAGTGCCGGGATCGTCGCATCCGGGTCAGTGATCGCAACATTTCCGGGCGCGACGAAAGCTGTATAGCCGCTGTCAGGGTCGCGCAGTTGCGCACGGGCGAAGGCTTCGAATTCATCGACATAAAACTGGTAGTTGGTGAACAGTATATGATTCTGGAAATGCGCGGGTTCGGTGGCGGTGTAATGCGCCAGTCGCGCCAGCGAGTAATCGACGCGCTGCGCCGTAAACAGCGCCAGCGGGCGCGTGCCGTCGTCACTTACACTGCGTTCGCCGTTGACGATGTCATCATTTGTGGTCGCCAGATCGGGCACATCGAAAATATCGCGCAACGAGAGGGCAAGTTCACCGTTTTCCGGCAGGCTGACATCGCCACGCCCGGCCATGGCAAAATGCAACGGAATTGGCGTATTTGACGGCGCAATAGTGACCGGCACGCCGTGGCTCTGGATCAAGAGGCCAATCTGCTGGCGCAGGTAGTGGCGAAACAGCACGGGTTGGGTGATGGTCGAGGCATAGACCCCCGGTTCTGTCACATGGCCATAGCTGAGGCGAGAATCGATCTGGTCATGGCGTGTCGTGGTGAACCGGATTTCGGGATAGAAGGCCCGATACCGCACCTGTGTTTCTGTGCCACTGGCAAGCCCGTTGAACGCATTGATGAGAAAATTATTCGCTTCCGAATAAAGTTCTTCCAGACAGGCGACAGCCTCATTCGCATCTGTGAAGCTCTGTGGCGCGACAGTCGGTGGCGTCACAATATGTAAGTTGGTGTCTGAAATCATGGCGGGGCTCCTGTTGCGCGCGGGCCGGACGGGCTGTTCGGGCAGACTGCCACCCCAGCGCGGCCCCGACAAGCGCAAGTCGTGTCAAAATCACCCTTCCCCCCCATGCGCTGATCGACTAGCTTTGCGTCATGAAAACCGCATATCTCACACACCCCGACGCCGCACATCATCAGACCCCGCCAGGCCACCCTGAACAGATCGCCCGCATGACTGCTGTAGGCGACGCGCTGGCAGGGTCGGATTTTACGGCATTGATGCGTCTTGATGCACCTTTAGCGGAAGATGCGCTGCTTTTGCTAAGCCACCCGGCAAGCTATATTGATCGCATCCGAAAATCGATTCCGGCTGCGGGTATCTACCAGCTTGATGCAGATACACATGTATCAAACGGATCATTCACTGCCGCCAGTCGGGCCGTTGGCGGGGCTTGCCATGCTGTTGATCTGGTCATGCAGGGGACAGCGGCAAATGCTTTTGTCGGCATGCGCCCGCCCGGCCATCACGCCGAAACTGCAACGCCCATGGGGTTCTGCCTGTTCGGCACGGTCGCGATTGCCGCGCGGCACGCGATGGAAGCGCATGGGCTGAACCGCGTGGCCGTGGTGGATTTCGACGTGCATCACGGCAATGGCACGCAGGATCTGCTCTGGGACGAGGCGCGCGCGTTTTTTGTGTCCAGCCATCAAATACCACTCTGGCCCGGCTCTGGCAAATCTGACGAACGTGGCGGGCATGGCAATGTGCTGAATGTGCCGCTGGCCCCCGGTACAGATGGGGCGGCCTTCCGGCGGGTCTATGAAGATATGGTGCTGCCGCAACTGGACCGCTTCGCGCCAGAGTTGATTCTCGTCTCGGCCGGGTTTGACGCACATCGTGATGACCCGCTTGCGCAACTGGCCTTGACTGAAGACGACTTTGCATGGGTCACGGGCGCGCTATGTGATGTGGCAGCGCGGCATTGCGACGGGCGGCTGGTGTCCTGTCTGGAAGGTGGCTACGACCTGCCCGCGCTGGTCCGCAGTGTTGCGGCACATGTCCGTGTGCTGATGGAGAAAGCCGCATGAGCGAGACACCCGTAACCGAAATGAGCTTCGAGGACGCGCTGCGCAGCCTGGAAGAGATCGTGACGCGGCTGGAGCGCGGCGATGTGCCGCTGGACCAGTCGATCACGCTCTATGAGCGCGGTGCAGAGTTGAAAAAGCACTGTGAAGCGCGGCTGAATGCCGCGCAGATGCGGGTCGAAGCGATCCGACTGTCAGAAGATGGCACGCCCAAAGGCACGGAGCCGTTTTCGGCATGAGCGACTTCGCCCGCGCGCTGGCAAAGGCCGCACCACAGGTCGATGCGCGCCTGCAAAGCGAGATCATGCTTTTGCCGGAGAGTCAGGTTCGTGACGCCATGGCCTATGCTGCCCGCGGGGGCAAGAAACTGCGCGGATTCCTGGTGATCGAGTCGGCCCGGTTGCATGGAGTCGCTTCAGATGTTGCCTTGCAGGCCGCAGCCGCGATTGAAGCCGTGCACGCCTATTCGCTGGTCCATGACGATCTGCCCGCGATGGATGACGACGATCTGCGTCGCGGCCAGCCGACCGTGCATGTGAAATGGGACGAGGCAACGGCCATTCTGGCCGGTGATGCGCTGCAAACGCTGGCTTTCGGCCTTCTGGCGCGCGATAACGCCGCGCCGACGGCTGAGGCCCGGCTGGCGCTGATTGCGACACTGGCGCAGGCTGCGGGTGGGGCCGGGATGGTGCTGGGCCAAGCGCTGGATATCGCCGCGGAATCGGCGGCCGCGCCCTTGTCGCTGGCAGAAATCACAGCACTGCAGGCAGGCAAGACTGGCGCGCTGATCGAATGGTCAGCCTGTGCGGGCGCACGGATGGCACTGGCCGACGTGTCCCCGCTTGCAGCCTATGCGCGCGCGCTTGGATTGGCGTTTCAGATCGCCGATGATATTCTGGACATCGAGGGCGACGCAGCTTTGGCGGGCAAGCGGCTGAACAAGGACGCGGCGGCAGGCAAGGCCACTTTTGTGTCGCATCTGGGTCTGGAAGGCGCAAAAAGCCGTGCACGCGCACTTGTTGCCGAGGCCGAAGCCGCCCTTGACCAATATGGCAAAGAGGGTGATCTGTTGCGGCAGGCTGCGCAATTCGTTATCGCCCGCGAGACCTGAACGCCGCACAGGCCGCAACAAGAGAGTGACGCCATGCCGCACACGCCGCACTTGGACAAGGTCCATTCACCTGCTGACCTGAAAGGGCTCAGCGACCGCGAGTTGCGCCAGCTTGCCGATGAGTTGCGCGCAGAGACAATTGCCGCCGTGTCGGAAACGGGCGGTCATCTGGGCGCGGGGCTGGGTGTTGTAGAGCTGACCGTGGCTTTGCATGCGGTATTCGACACGCCGCGCGACCGGCTGATCTGGGATGTATCGCATCAATGCTATCCGCATAAAATCCTGACCGGGCGGCGCGACCAGATGCGCACATTGCGCCAGAAAGACGGGCTGTCGGGTTTTACCAAACGCTCGGAATCACCCTATGATCCGTTTGGAGCGGCGCATAGTTCGACCTCGATTTCTGCTGCCCTGGGCTTCACCATGGCGCGCGAGATGGGCGGCGCACCAGACCCGGCGCTGGGGGATGCGATTGCGGTGATTGGCGATGGGGCGATCAGCGCAGGCATGGCCTATGAAGCGCTGAACAATGCCGGGCATCTGGGCAAGCGGATGTTTGTGGTGCTCAATGACAATGAAATGTCCATCGCACCACCCACAGGGGCGATGTCCAGCTATCTGTCGCGGCTTTACGCCGACAAGCCGGTTCAGGAACTCAAGCACGCGATGAAGAACGCGCTTTCGCTCTTGCCCGGCCCGTTTCAGGAAGGCGCACGGCGCGCGAAAGACCTGCTCAAGCATGCCACTGTTGGCGGCACCTTGTTCGAAGAACTGGGCTTCAACTACCTTGGCCCGATTGACGGGCATGATCTGGACCAGCTTTTGTGGGTCTTCCGCACGCTGCGCGAACGCGCCGATGAGCCAATGCTGATTCATGTGCTGACCAAAAAGGGCAAGGGATACGCACCCGCAGAAGGATCAGATGATCGTGGCCATGCGCGCGCGAAATTCGATGTGGTGACAGGCAGGCAGCAAAAGGCACCATCCAATGCCCCAAGCTACACCAAGGTGTTTGCACAAAGCCTGATTGCGGAAGCCGCACGCGATGACAAGATTGTAGCGGTCACGGCGGCCATGCCGGATGGGACCGGGCTGGACCTGTTTGCAAAGCAATTCCCCAATCGCATGTTTGATGTGGCGATTGCCGAGCAGCATGGCGTGACCTTTTGTGCAGGGCTTGCTGCAGGCGGCATGAAGCCGTTTTGCGCAATGTATTCGACTTTCTTGCAGCGCGGCTATGATCAGGTCGTGCATGATGTCGCGATCCAACGCCTGCCCGTGCGTTTCGCGATCGACCGGGCGGGGCTCGTCGGCGCGGATGGGGCCACGCATGCGGGCAGCTTTGACATCGCCTTTCTGGCCAATCTGCCGGGTTTTGTGGTCATGGCTGCGGCCGATGAAGCAGAACTTGTACATATGGTCGCCACGGCGGCCGCGCATGACGATGGCCCCATCGCCTTCCGCTTTCCGCGCGGAGAAGGCGAAGGGGTGGAAATGCCCGAACGCGGGCAGATTCTGGACATCGGCAAGGGGCGCATGATCACGCATGGCAAGCGTGTGGCGATACTGTCTTTCGGGACGCGTCTGGGCGAGGTGATGCGCGCCTGTGAAAGCCTTCGCGCAAAGGGCATCACGCCGACGGTGGCGGATGCGCGCTTTGCCAAGCCGCTGGATCGCGAGTTGATCCTGCGTCTGGCCCGCGAGCATGAGGCGCTGATCACCATAGAAGAGGGCGCAGTGGGCGGCTTTGGCAGTCATGTTGCGCAGTTGCTGGCAGATGAAGGGGTCTTTGACGCCGGGTTGAAATTCCGCTCTATGTTTTTGCCGGATATCTTTATCGATCAGGCCAGCCCACGCGATATGTATGACATCGCCGCGATGAATGCGCCGCATATCGAAGCCAAGGTGCTTGATGTGTTGGGCGTCGCGCAAGTCGGCAAGCGGGCTTAGGGCTGGATACTGCGGTTTGGAGTTTCCCAAATCGCAACAGCCGGGGTAGAACGCCGCATCATCACAACTCAAGGGGATTACATGAACCGACGCTTTTTCATTCTTGGTGCGACGCTTGGCCTTGGGGTTGCGCCTGTTTTGGCGGATCAGGATGTCTTGCGCGCCGCATTTGAAGCAAAGCCAGAACTGGATCGGCGCTTGATTCAGTTGGAGCTGCAACTGATGGAACTTTATCCTGCTGAAATAGACATGCGCTTCGGGCCGATGACACGCAATGGCCTGATAGAGGCAAGCCGTCAGATCGCCGCGCGGACCGATGGCGAGATGCGCTTTGACCTCGATGACCCGGCAGAGGCTGCACGTTTTCTGGAATTGATGGCCCGCGAACAGTTCATGTTCATGTATGATGATGGGTTCGAAGGTTGAAGAATAATGCCCCAATTCAGGCGCTGCCTGGCGCCTGAATTGGGGCATCACAGTCGTTATTCCGCCGCTATCGCCATCTGTTCAGGGTGGCCCGGCATCAGGATAACCGCATCTGCGGTCAGATCTGCCGCATTCACGACATGCGCAATCACTTGCCCACCGAGGCGAATTTCTGCAACCGTCGGATCTGAATCGCTGTAAGTGACCGCAACATCAGGTGCTGCGATCTGTGACGCATCGTAGTAGAGTACGATCTGATCTGCATCGGCGCTGTAGTCAAGGATCACTGCAGGCTCCTGCCCTGCAAGCCAGTCGCCCAGCGCGAATTGATCCGCCCCTTCGCCACCATGCAGCGAATCGCCCTGCCCTGCGATCAGAAGATCGTCACCCGACCCACCATTCAGGATATTGGCCCCGCTCTGGTCTGTTCCGGTTTCATCGAGCTGCACACCGATCAGCGTGTCATCCCCGGCACCGCCCATCAGCAGGTTGTCGCCGCCGCCTGCCACGAGGATATCATCACCCCAACCCCCTTCAAGCGTGTCATTGTCCGTACCGCCGATCAGGGTGTCGTGTCCTTCGCCGCCGATCAGGTGGTTGTTCCCGCTGCCCGCATAGAGCAGATTGTCACCACCGCCCCCGATGAGCGTGTCATTGCCGCCCCCACCCTGCAGCGTGTCATCCGCCACGCCGCCGACCAGCCGGTCGTCTCCATCTGTGCCATCGAGAAACAGCGGCTTGGGCGGGGTTGCTGGCGGAAACGAATCACTGCTGTGGATACGTTCCGCGAGATTGTCGAATAGCCCGGCATCCGGCGGGTTCGACGACGGCTGAGCGGTGTGAAGGCTGTTTGCCTCCTGCATGCCCGCGAATTGATGCAACAAGGACTGATAGGCAGCCTGCCCAGTTTCAGACTGGTCGACCCCATCCTGACCGGGCTCTACACGGTCATCATCATCCGCATCTGCTTCGGAATTTTGCATGCCGTCAATGACCGCCGTCGCCGACAAAGCGGCAAATAATCCCAAAATCAACCACATAAACCCGAATCCTTCGTTCACTGCCGAAACAGCCCCAATCCCCAGCCAGACATATGCCCGCCGCAGGTGGCATTAACTAAGCGGATTCAGCATCTCCGGCCGTAGATTCTTTAATCTTGGTTAACGCGCAGGCCGGAGTAATCGGGTACAAGTCGCCCTCGGCACGGCGAAAAGACGGGCTTTTCTTTCGCGCCCAACTCGTCTATCTGCACCGCTTGCGCCGAAAGGTGCTGCTTCAAGGGCCATGCTGGACGACATCCCGGCCTGTGCCGTCACACTCGAACCAAGGAGACCCCGATGTCGATTACTGTTGAAGACAAGGCTCAACTGATCAACGATTTCGCGCGCAGCGCTGGTGACACCGGCTCGCCCGAAGTTCAGGTTGCTGTGCTGACCAAGCGCATCACCAACCTGACCGAGCATTTCAAGACCCACAAGAAAGACAACCATTCTCGTCGTGGTCTGCTGAAGCTTGTGGCCACGCGCCGCAAATTGCTCGACTATGTCAAGAGCAAGGATGAAGCACGCTACCGCGAGCTGATCACCAAGCTTGGCATTCGCCGCTGATCTGACTTTCACTGTGAACCAGTGTCAGCGCCCGCCCTTTTTGGCGGGCGTTGTTCTTTTCCATACATGGAACTCGGCCATCAGGGCTGGACATTTCCTTACTGCACGGGCGAGATAAGGCCAGCGCAGAAACGGGGGAATGATGGATAGTGCAGCCTTGGCCGACGCGGTTATCGCCGGTGATCGGCGTGCCCTGGCCCGCGCAATCACGCTTGTCGAAAGCACGAAAGCCGCGCATCGCGCAACCGCCGATAGCCTGCTTGACACGTTGGCTACGACAGAGCGCGAGGCTATACGGATCGGCCTGTCAGGCACGCCCGGTGTGGGCAAATCTACCTTCATCGAGAGTTTCGGGCTGATGCTGGTCGAGCGGGGGCTGCGCGTGGCCGTGCTGGCGGTCGATCCGTCCAGCGCGCGCACAGGCGGCTCTATTCTGGGCGACAAGACTCGCATGGACAGGCTGTCACGCCACCCCAATGCCTATATCCGACCCAGCCCCAGCCAATCACATCTCGGTGGCGTGGCCCGGCGCACGCGCGAAGCGGTAGCCCTGTGCGAAGCTGCCGGGTTCGATATCGTGCTGATCGAAACTGTGGGCGTTGGCCAGTCCGAGACCATGGTTGCAGAGCTTGCAGATGTGTTTCTGCTGCTCTTGGCCCCTGCCGGTGGAGATGAGTTGCAAGGCGTGAAGCGCGGGATCATGGAAGCAGCAGACATCATTCTGGTCAACAAGGCCGATGGCGAATTGAAGCAGGCCGCGATGCGCACCTGCGCCGATTACGCGGGCGCCCTGCGTCTGTTGCGCCGTCGCCCGCAAGACCCGGATGGATTTCCCAAGGCACTGACTGTGTCATCGCTTGAAGTTTCAGGGCTGGATGCAGCTTGGGCAGAGATTGATGCCCTGGTGTCCTGGCGGCGCAAAACCGGGCATTGGCAGGCCCGGCGCGCTGAACAGGCCCGTCACTGGTTTCAGGAAGAATTGCGCTACAGCCTGCTTGGCCGCCTTGAGAGTGCGGATGCACGACAGTTGAACACCCGCCTTGCCGCTGAAGTGGCGGCGGGGCAGATAAGCCCGGTTCTTGCCGCCCGCGCCATGATTGCAGAAATCTGGCCAGAGATCGCGACAGATAACATTCCGGAATCGCTTGACGTCACTTCCGATAGCCCCTAATAGCCCACAGCAGACCCGGCCCTGCTGTTGTAGTGCCGTCTTATTTTAGTGGCAGGCGAAGTAACCTTTATTTCCTATGCCCCCGAAAAACGAGGATAGCCCCATGTCGCGCCGTTGCGAACTGACCGGAAAAGGCCCGATGACGGGCAACAATGTAAGCCACGCCAACAACAAGACGCGTCGTCGCTTCCTGCCGAACCTGCAGGATGTATCCCTGCAGTCCGAAGCGCTCGGTCGCAGCTTCAAGCTGCGTGTGTCTTCGGCAGCACTGCGCTCTGTCGATCACCGTGGTGGCTTGGACGCCTTTCTTGCTCGTGCAAAGGACGAAGAACTGTCCGGCAACGCGCTGAAGATCAAGCGCGAACTGAGCAAGGTCGAAAGCGCGGCCTGATACCGCATCAGTTTTTTGTGGCCCCCACGTCTTGTGGGGGCTTTTTCATGCGCAGATGGCAGACCTTTGAGAACTGCACCAGATCAATGGCGCAAGCATGCTTGCGAAGTGTTTTCGCAGACGTTATCAGAACGCAACGGTCCCGTAGCTCAACTGGATAGAGCACCTGACTTCTAATCAGGATGTTGGGGGTTCGAGTCCTCCCGGGATCGCCAGTGATTACACATTTTTCCTTCACCACCATCTGCCAATTGCGATGTGATGCACCGGTGTTGTGACTTTGCTGGCAGTGTCAGTCTGCGTGACTGCAAAACTGACTGCATCTGTTGCGATTTCACCATATGTAACCACTTGTGGTGCTGACACGAACGGATCGCCGGTCACGACAGCCATTCCGGTGACGCAGGGCACTGCTGCAAACTGCACCGGGAAATCCCAGACGACCTTGGCCGCTGCATCTGAACTCAGCATCTGGCAACAAATCTGGGTACCATCGGCAAATCTGATATATTCGCCATTTGTGTTGTCGCCCCGGTCAATGATCGCGCCGGTCGGGGTGTTGTCACTGTCGATCCCGACATCGCCCAGGATATTGCCGCTGTCATAAAGCTTGCGCCAGGGTTGCCAGTCGCCGTCTTTATGCAACCTATGCCACCAATCCGATTGAATGGATGATCCGAAGAACTGGCGCCCACCGCTCACCGCATCATGTCGCGTCAAGATCAGATGGGCCATGTCGGAAGTGGATGCGGGACGGTTAGCAGAATTAAACGTCTCTGCGGAGACCCGGTAGAACCCGCTAGGTGATGTTGTCGCGTCAAGATCATCCAGTTCGGGCGGTGCCAATACGGCGCCAAGGCCAAAAATCCCGCTGCCACCCGCAGATTGACGCAACACAGGCACCCGGCCAATTGTTGTGTCGGTTGCAGATTGTGTGGTGGCCATGCCTGTCAATGGGCCGTCAAGCTGCGCGCCCTGAAACAGGGTGGGCCGCGCTGAGACCGGATCAATCTCAAACGCTGTTGTCCAATCCGAGCCATTCGGACTAACCTTGATGGCAAAGGCGTCACTGCCAGCAGTACCCATTTCCGCCCGGCCCGACCAAGCCGTTTGGAACACAAGACTGGCGGTCTCTGCGACTGCGGCCTTGTTGATCTTCAGATTATGCCCTTCACCATCATGGGTCAGCAAGCTGGCGGGACTGGAAACCGCCAGGCGATTGACGGAATCATAGGATGCATTAACACCCAGGCCGTCGAGATTGTTCAGCTCCGGCAAATCAGGGGCGACCCAGTCCGTGCCATTCCAGACCCGCAAATCACTGCCCCTTGCGGCTCGCCAGCCGGCGCCAGGCGTGACGAACACCCATGCCCCGCTCTGCCAGAGCGCCAATCTGCCTCCCTGATCGACCCATAGGCCAGACGGAGACGCCCCCAGCGCCCAGACCTGCCCCTCCTCAACACTAGCGGGGGGCAAGGTGGCGTCAAATTCCTCGATGACCAATTGAACCACAGCGTCCAGTCGCTGCAATGCCTCATTGTGAGTGACGTGTTTCTGCGCCTGTGCGGGCAGGATAAAGGGCAACGATAGATTCGCTGAGTTTTCTGGCACGGGCGCCTCCTGTGCAGGTGAACGGTTCGGACAGGCGCATTGTGCAGCACACTCGCTAAGCCATCTGAAAGGCAGCGTACGCAGGAATGGCCGGCGTGCAGGCCCTTGCGCAGCATTTGAACAAATGCGTGGGACTGAGGCGCATATATTCGTCAGAGTTTAGGGCAGTCGGTGGTTGTGCGGCGTTTCAAAGTGACAGGAAAACGGACATGCAGGCGTTGGCCGGGGTCAAATTCCGCAATGCTTTGGACGAGGTTCTGACCAGCGCGTGCCCCGATTTCCTGCGCCGGGATCCGCACAGTGGTCAAGGCAGGGTAGCTGTCACCAGACCCGACGAAATCACCGATGCCAATGATCGAGATATCACGCGGGATGCGCAGACCCAGCTCTAGCGCCGCAGCAATCGCACCCTGAGCAATCACGTCATTGCCGCAGATCAGCGCCGTCAGGGAACGATTCGCGCGAAGCAGTTCAAAGCAGGCGGCTTTCGCATGCGCGATACTATAAAGCGACTGGGCGATCCATTCATCCGGGCACTCCACGCCGGCCTCCTGCAACACTTCCATCGCCGCCCCCAACCTGCCACGGGCACGGTCATTCTCGACAGTAGGCGGGAACACGCAGCCGATGCGGCGATGCCCCAGTGACAGAATATGCCGCGCAGCGAGCTGGCCTGCTTCGCGGTTGTCTGATCCGATGCTGGAAATGCGCGCAGTTTCGCCATAGGCCCAGGCCGCAACAACCGGAACATTCTGGGACTGAAACAGACGATAGGTGTCTTCGCTGTGATCCAGGCCAATCAGTGCAACCCCATCAACACGGTGTTCGAGTAGTTTCTGGATGACCTTGTATTCGGCCCCCAGATCATAGTTGTGGGTCGCCAGCAACAATGTGAAGCCCAGATCGGACACCGTATCATTGAAGGATTGCACCAGTTCGGCGAAGATCGAATAATTCACGGTCGGTACCACAAGACCAAGTGTTGAACTGCGTCGACCATGCATCGTCTGCGCGGCGCGGTTGCGGATATAGCCGGTCTTGCGGATCGCTTTTTCAATCTTCTTGCGGGTAGTGGGGCTGACAAGATCAGGGTGATTCATCGCCCTAGATACCGTCGCTGGCGACACGCCCGCCACCTTGGAAACAGTGATGATGTCAGCCTTATATGATTGTTTTTTAACCACTAATATCCCTCCTTCATCATTTTTATGAAAACATTTGCAATACTATTTTCATCACATACGCTCTGTCTTGTAAACAAATCCTTGGGGGAAGATGTGACATTGCAGGGAGCAAGCGATCAGGTCGACGAACTCGTAGCACGAGCACGCGAGGCGCAGGCAGAATTCGAAGCCGGGGGCAGTCAGGCACGCTATGACCGTGCGGCAAAGGCCGCCGCCTGGGCCATTATGGAGCAGGGGCGCAACAGCCGGCTTGCGGAACTGGCAGTGGAGACAACAGGTCTTGGGAATGTACCTGACAAGATTACCAAGAACTATCGCAAGACACTGGGCCTGATGCGCGACATCGAAGGCGCGCAGACCTTCGGCGTCTTGTCGGACAATCCCGAAACAGGCCTGATCGAGATTGCGCGCCCGCTGGGTGTGATTGGCGCGGTGGTGCCCTCGACAAACCCTGCCGCCACCCCCGCCAATAACGTGATCAACGCGCTGAAATGCGGCAATGCGATCATCCTGTCGCCCTCGCCCAAGGGCGTGGCCTGCTGCGAAATGCTGGTCGAATTCATCCATGCCGAATTCGACAAGATTGGCGAGAACAAGGC
>SKGU01000324.1 GCA_007117255.1 Natronohydrobacter sp.
AGGGTTGATCGACCACCAGAAGCAGCACCCAGGTTGTCACCACGCCCACGAATATTGCCAGCACCGCATTGGCGAAGCTGTGCTTTTGCACATTGTCCTTGTCCAGATAGGGCATTTTCAAGAGCGCAAGCGCCAGCAACACGACGACCAGTAATTCGACCAGAAGCTGCGTGATTGCCACATCCGGCGCGGAATAGGTGATGAAGATCAGCGCCACACCAATCCCGACAACGCCAAGGCCCACCAGTGCGGTGATGCGCGACGATGTCAGCAGAACCAGTATAGTGCCCGCCACAATCAGAAATGCGATGCCCCATTCCATGAAATAAAGGCCGGCAAAGTCGAGCACGATCCCGCCTGCCCCCCGCGTCAGCAGCGTGATCAGCACTGTCAGTGCGAAGACTGCGAAGGTTGCAAACATGTACTGACGCAAAACACCTGTCTGGATCAGGCTGGTCTGGCTTTTTGAAAAAGTTACGAAATGCGCAAGGAAACGATCCCAGCCTGCGTCCAGATCGGGTGATTTCGCCTCGATTCGGGCTAGGGTTTCACGCAGCGTCTGATGCTTCCGGTAGATCACGAAGCCCAGTGCGAAGGTGATAATGCTCAGCAAAAGCGGCAGGTTGAACCCGGCCCAGAGCTTGACGCGCCCGCCACGATCCACCTCGCCCATGACCGCGTTCACCGCAGGCTCGATCAGATAATAGGCTGTTACGCCGGGCAACAGACCAAAGATAAGCCCACAAGCGCCCAGAACGACAGGCCCAAGCAACATGGGCCAAGGCCCTTCATGCGGTTTGTGCGGAAGCTCGCCTTGCGGGCCGTAGAACGGCTTATAGGCCACAATACCCGCAACTGCGAACATCAGCGCGAAGGCAATCAGCGCCATCGGCACCACAAAGATCATCAGCCGCATTTCTAACGCGCCAGCATATGACACTTCCTTGGCAATGAAGCCAAGAAATGGTGGGATGCCTGCCATCGCTAGGCCCGCGAAAGCCGCCGCCATGGCGGTGATCGGCATGGCTTTTTTCAAGCCCCCCAGCACATTCGCGTCTCTTGTTCCGGTCGCGTGGTCAATGATGCCGATCGTCAGGAACAATCCTGCTTTATAGAGCGAATGCACCAGCAAGAATGTCATCGCGGCTGTGATCGCATAGCCGGTTGATCCTGCAAGGAACATGACCAGCGTGCCAAGCGCCATAAGTGTCGTGTAGGCCAGCGTTTGCTTCAGATCGGTCTGGCGCAGCGCCATGAAGGACGCAAACACCGCTGTAACCGCCCCGAAGATCGACAGGATCCAGATCCACAGATCAGAGCCGGACAGCGCCGGATGCGTGCGCGCCAGCAGATAGACGCCTGCTTTGACCATGGTGGCCGAATGCAGATAGGCTGACACTGGGGTTGGTGCGGCCATGGCGTTGGGCAACCAGAAATGGAAGGGCACCTGCGCCGACTTGGTAAACGCGCCCGCCAGTACCAGAAACAGGATCAGCGTATAGAATTCCTGTCCCACAACGCTGCCTGCCGCATTGATCTGCGACATCTCGAACGTGCCTTGGGTGACGCCCAGCAGGATGAAGCCCGCCAGCAGCGCCAGCCCGCCCGTGGCCGTCAGCAACAGCGCTTGCAGCGCGTTGCGGCGCGATTTCGGGTCTGCATGACTGAAGCCGATCAGCAGGTAGGAGGTGAAGGTCGTCAATTCCCAGAACACAAACAGCGCGATCAGGTTATCGGCCAGCACCACGCCCAGCATCGACAGCATGAAGGCGAACAGATACAGCGCGAAACGGTCATATTGCGGATGGCCCGCAAGATATTTCGCAGCATAAAGCATGACCATCGCGCCGATTCCGGTGATCAGAAGCGCGAACATCAGGCTTAACCCGTCCAGCCAGAAGGTCAGATTCACATCCAGCGACGGGATCCACGGGATCACCCAGCGCACAGGCTCACCAGCGGCGATGCCAGGCAGGAATTGCAGGAAAAACAGGAAAAGAAGGGCTGTCACGGCAGAAGTGCCGATACCAGACAGCGTCTTCCACGGGGCGTTGGGGTCCGAATGTTCCGCCATTGTCGGGGTCGGGCTCCTTGTCACTTGTCGTCATTGTTTACGGCAGTTAGCGGGCTTTTTCCCATCTTGTGCAGAAAGACACAATTCAAATCGGCAGGTTTTCTTCCAGAAATCCGTAAGTTTCGGCCTGCGGGCTTGCACGATAGGCACGTGCGGCCCATAAATCGCGCCCATGGGGTCCGCGCGAAAGGCGCATGTGTAAAAGGTGGGGCTGTGACTCGTCAGAGAAGCGGGCATTTCTGCCTGTCAAGACAATGACCAGTGCGCGCATTGACCTGATGATCGAGCGCGCGGCAGAGGTCATGTGCAATGTCGAAGGGGATATGGATGGCTTGCCGCGCGTTCTGGCGCGCGAATGGCCTCAGGCTCCGGCGTTGGAACTGACTGTAGCGCTGGCATCTGCCGCAGATGGCGTGCAGTCACTGATGGGCTGCGCTGGGCCAAGCGGTCATCGCGCGCAGACCGGATGGCAGCTTGCGGCCATGGTGGCCGCAGATGTGCATTTTTTGGCTGTGACAGGGGCTCCGCATAGCACTGCGGCGGATCTACTGGCCTATTGGACGGACGAAAGGGGTAGCAAATGACCGCTCAAGCCGGACCCGGCCCGCGCAATCTGATAACCGATGTCGCAGGGCTGCGCCTTGGTCATGCTCATGACGCAGCGTTGCGCAGCGGGGTAAGTGTCCTGACCGCTGACAGCCCTATGCGCGCGGGTGTCCATGTCATGGGTGGGGCCCCCGGTACGCGCGAGACTGAACTTCTGTCCCCCGACAGGCTGGTTCAGCAGGTGGATGCGCTTGTCTTGTCGGGCGGATCGGCGTTCGGGCTGGATGCGGCTTCGGGCGTTATGGAAGGTTTGCGCGCAGCGGGGCGCGGCTTTGCCGTGGGCAAGATGCGCGTTCCGATTGTGCCCGCCGCAATCCTGTTTGATCTCGGCAATGGCGGGGTGAAGGACTGGACCACGAATCCCTATTCAGGGCTGGGGCTGGCGGCGTTGGACGCGGCATCTGCTGATTTTGCTCTGGGCAGCGCCGGTGCGGGCTATGGTGCGACAACGGCGCGGCTCAAAGGCGGGTTCGGCTCGGCATCCTGGGTGCTGGCCAATGGGGTCACTGTGGGCGCGGCTGTTGCGGTCAATCCCGTCGGGTGCGTGACGATGGGGCAGGGGCCGGAATTCTGGGCTGCTCCGTTTGAATGGGGTCAGGAATTCGGCGGGCGGGGCGTTGGGCTGGCCGATACAGTGCCCGTGACGAAACTTGCACGCGAGGCCACGACGATTGCGATTGTGTCGACCGATGCGGCCCTTGATCAGGCGCAACTGACGCGTATGGCGATTGCCGCGCATGACGGGATCGCACGGGCGATCGTGCCGTCGCATACGCCGTTCGATGGCGATCTGGTCTTTGCGGTCTCAACGGGCAAGGGGCCAGTCGTCTCTGCGCCGGAGCAACTGGATATCGGCCATGCAGCGGCGATCTGCCTGTCGCGTGCGATTGCGCGCGGTGTTTACGCGGCTAGGGCTTTGCCCGGCGATGTATTGCCAAGCTGGCAGGCACGCTTTGGTCAGGCGGGGTAAGCGCCCGCTCGGTGTGCCCACCCACCGGCCCCCGCACGCCTCGCGGGCGCTGCCCAATGCTGTCGCATCGGGCAAGGAAAAAGGCCGCCCGTTTCGGGGCGGCCCTTGTTGGTTCTCCAACCGGGCTCAGAGCTTTTCGGTCAGTTCCGGCACCAGCGTGAACAGATCTCCCACCAGCCCGTAATCCGCGACCTGGAAGATCGGCGCTTCTTCGTCCTTGTTGATGGCAACGATGACTTTACTGTCCTTCATCCCCGCAAGGTGCTGAATCGCGCCAGAAATTCCGACGGCAATATAAAGCTCCGGCGCAACCACTTTGCCGGTTTGCCCCACCTGCCAGTCATTCGGCGCATATCCCGAATCGACTGCAGCGCGCGATGCGCCCACGGCTGCACCCAGCTTGTCGGCCAGCCCTTCGATGATCTTGAAATCATCCTCCGAGCCCACACCACGCCCACCGGACACGACCACCTTGGCCGAAGTCAGTTCGGGCCGGTCAGAGGCCGCGACCTTGTCTTCAACCCATTCCGACAGGCCGGGATTCTCGGCCGCAGAAATGGTGTCAACCGATGCAGAGCCACCCTGTCCAGCCGCCTCGAATGTCGAGGTGCGGAACGAGATAACTTTGGTGGCGTCCGATGATTTCACCGTCTGGATCGCATTGCCCGCATAGATCGGACGCTCAAACGTGTCAGCGTCGACCACGCCGGACACATCCGAAATCACCATCACATCCAACAGCGCGGCAACACGGGGCAGGATGTTCTTGGCGTCAGTTGTCGCCGGCGCCACGATATGGCTGTAATCACCGGCAAGCGATACGATCAGCGCCGCAGTGGGCTCCGCCAGACGATGGCCAAGCGAGGCATCCTCGGCGCAAAGCACCTTTGCCACACCGTCGATCTTGGCCGCATCCGCTGCCGCTGCTGCTGCCGAAGCCCCCGCGCAAAGCACAGTCACATCGCCCAGTTTCGCAGCCGCTGTCACAGCCTTTGATGTCGCATCCATGTTCAGCGCGCCATCGGTGACTTCTGCCAGAAGAAGAACCGCCATCAGATCACCCCCGCTTCGTCTTTGAGTTTCGCGACCAGCTCATCCACCGAGCCAACCTTGACGCCCGCCGCGCGGCTGGCCGGTTCTGACGTCTTGACCACGCTCAGACGCGGGCTGACATCGACGCCGTAATCAGCAGGCGTCTTCTCATCCAGCGGCTTTTTCTTGGCCTTCATGATATTGGGCAGCGACGCATAGCGCGGCTCGTTCAGGCGCAGATCAACGCTGACGATTGCGGGCAGTTTGACCTTGATGGTCTGCAAGCCGCCATCAACCTCGCGCGTGACAAGCGCGGTTTCGCCCTCGATCTTGACTTCGGAGGCAAAGGTGGCCTGTGCCCAACCCGTCAACGCGCCCAGCATCTGGCCGGTGGCGTTCATGTCATTGTCGATGGCCTGCTTGCCGCACAGCACCAGACCCGGCTGTTCTTCGTCGATCACGGCTTTCAGCAGTTTCGCTACGGCCAATGGCTCGATATCGGTATGCACATCATCGGCGGCAACGATCAGGATAGCGCGGTCGGCCCCCATCGCCAGCGCAGTGCGCAGCGTTTCCTGCGCCTGTTTGACCCCGATTGATACGGCCACGATTTCAGAGGCCACACCTGCTTCGCGCAAGCGTATGGCTTCTTCGACGGCGATCTCGTCGAACGGGTTCATCGACATTTTGACATTCGCCAGATCGACACCGCTGCCATCCGCCTTGACGCGGACTTTCACGTTATAGTCGATCACGCGCTTGACCGGCACGAGCACCTTCA
>SKGU01000345.1 GCA_007117255.1 Natronohydrobacter sp.
CTGCATGAGAACGGCTTTGGCACACAGTCGCAGATTGCCGAAGTCCTGAATGCGACCAAATCCTCGGTTTCCATGGCCTTGTCGATTGCGCGGACAATCGGGTCCGATCTGGCCGACGCCATCGGCCCGGCGCATGGCATCGGTCGCCCACGCTGGGAAGCCCTTGCTGATGATCTCGCAGCAGAACCGGACCGCCCGGCCCTCGTGCGCATTGCCACACTGGCGCGACAGAAAGCACTGTTCAGCCATTCCAATAGTGACGAAGGCACTGCAATCGACCCTAGTGCCGCCGCATTCGAAGCCGTGGGCCAGCATCTGCGCAAACGCGCCCGCCCTGCCCCAGCCAAACCTGCACAAAGCAATCGCAAAAGATTGTTTTTAAACGACAATCCTGCAGGCGCGGTGCACCGGCGCCCGAAGGGGATCAAGCTGGAGCTGTCGGATATCGACGACCGATTCGCAGAGTTTTTCGAACAACAGGCCCAAGAGCTTGTGACAGAGCTTCACGCCCGCTGGAAAGCGCGCGCCGAAGGTGAGGAAGAGCAACAATGAAACACAGGAGGCACGAAACCGGCTAAGAAAAGGGCCCCGCAAAGCTTTCGCCCCACGAGACCCCAGACTTGTTTCTAGCACCTTCAAGTTAGTGGTCTGACACGCGATCCGCAAGTCTTTAGTGATTCGCGGAGCCAATTTCTGATGCTTTCGTGATAAAAAAATGGGTTACACGTCTGTCACGCCATTCCGGCGGGCCCGTGATGCTGCGCGCGTGCAGCCAGCACAAGGCCCCCTGCCCCGCATCACTGTCGACAAGTGGCACGCATTGCGCGAAATCACGACTGCACGCAGTGCGTTCGGCTTGAGTGACCGCGACATCGCTGTTCTACAGGCGCTGTTCAGCTTCCATCCGGAAACCCGGCTCGACGCCAGCGCAAATGCACCTGTAGTCTTTCCGTCCAACAAATCGATCTGTGAGCGCCTTGGTGGCATGGCTTGTTCGACCATGCGACGCCATCTCGCCCGGTTGGTTGAAACCGGCCTGTTGCTGCGGCGTGACAGTCCCAATGGCAAGCGCTACAGTCGGCGCGCAGGCAAGGACCGTATCGCCTTTGGTTTCGACCTCAGCCCGATCCTGACCCGGTTTGACGAGATCACACAGGCTGCAGATGACGCCCGCAACCTCCACGCGCGCATTGTCGAACTGCGCGAAACGATCAGCTTGATGCGCCGCGACCTGCTGGCTCTGGCGCAAGATGCCGCCGATCAATGTCCAGACGCGACAGAACCCCAAACCGTGATTGATCTATGCGCCCTGGTGGCCCGCGCTCTGCGCAGGAAGCTAACACTTGACGATCTTGAACGCATTGCCAGTGATTTGGCAGACGAGCTGAAAGCATTTGAACGTGATAAGGAAGTAAGTTGTGCAGAGAATTTGAGCATCAATGTTGCCATAAATGAGCAGCACCAACAGAGTACTCTTACAGAATTAAAGGAATCTGAAGAGCATAGAAACACAATGGTACCCAACACGGCGATATCAGATCGACCGGACGATTGCCTAAAAGACACACCATCGCTTGAGATTGTTCTGCATGCATGCCCAGAAATCCAATCCTACAACGCAACACCGGTCAGAACTTGGCATGAATTCGTCAGGGCCGCACATATTGTCAGGCCAATGATGGGCATCCCGGAAACGCTGTGGTCTGCATGCCTGTCTGTCATGGGTCCAGAAAGCGCGTCGGTTGTCCTTGCCGCGATGCTTGAGCGTTTCACAGAAATTAAGTCGCCGGGCGCTTATCTTCAAAGCCTGTTAACCCGTGCACGCAACGGTGCCTTCTCACCCCAACCAATGTTGCAAGCATTAATAAACGCGAAAGCGGCATGAAGTTCACAGCTGTGAACTTTGGGCGTGCAGTAAGAAAAGTTCACAGCTGTGAACTCTGCGCTGAATAACAAAGCCCCGGATGTTTCCATCCGGGGCGGCACTCATACAGCAAAAGCGGTAAGTGTTATGCGACTGCATGTGCAAGCGCACATTGTTTCCAAAGCGACGCAAGAGCCGTCACCAGGTGATCAATATCAGCGTCACTATGAAGGGGCCCAGGTGTAATCCGCAAACGTTCTGTGCCTTTGGGAACAGTCGGGTAATTGATAGGCTGCACATAAACACCCCATTCCTGCATCAGGATATCAGAGATCATCCGGCATTTAACCGGATCGCCAATCATTACCGGAATGATATGGCTGTCATTCTCCAGATGCGGAATCCCTTGTGCATCCAACTTGGCCCGCAGTCTTTGAACGCGATCTTTTTGCGCCACTCGTTCTGACGTCGAGATCTTTAAATGACGCACCGACGCAGTCGCTGCTGCGGCAACAGCCGGGGGCAGGGCGGTTGTGAAAATAAAGCCGGAAGCGAATGAACGAATGAAGTCGCACATCGCTTCCGAGCCAGTGACATATCCGCCGACCACACCAAAGGCCTTGCCTAACGTGCCCTCGATCAAGGTGACACGATCCGCAAGTCCGCGTTCTTCAGAAATGCCGCCACCGCGCGGGCCATACATGCCAACCGCGTGAACTTCGTCCAGATAGGTCAGGGCGCCATGTGCTTCAGCTACCTCGATAATCTCGCGCATCGGGCAAATGTCACCATCCATGGAATAGACAGATTCGAACGCTACGATCTTTGGCCGGTCGCCCACAGCCTTCAGTTTGCGGTCCAGATCACGCCAGTCATTATGCTTCCAGATCACTTTGTCAGCGCGTGAATGGCGAATGCCTTCGATCATGCTGGCGTGATTTCCTTCATCGGAAAGGATCACTGCATTGGGGATGCGCGCGCCCAAGGTCGAAAGCGCCGCCCAGTTTGACACATAGCCAGAGGTGAACAGCAGGGCCGATTCCTTGCCATGCAAATCGGCAAGCTCTTCTTCAAGAATTCTATGCATGTGGTTGTTGCCAGAGATATTTCGCGTTCCACCAGCACCTGTGCCGCAGGCGCGGACGGCGGAGATCATGCTATCCACAACGTCCGTGTGATGACCCATGCCAAGATAGTCATTGGAACACCACACTGTCACTTCTTGAACATCAGGGCCGTCAAAATGTTTGACCTTGGGGAAGTTGCCACATTGGCGTTCGACTTCGGCAAAAATACGGTAATTGCCTTCGTGCTTGAGCTGATCCAGTTCAGCTTTGAAGTATGTGTCAAAATCCATTGGGATCCCCTCGGTCATGTTTTTGGTTTCGTGTTTGTGGGCGCAGGTATCATCCAGCGCCATAGTTTGTCGTCACGCACGCGCCAGACCATGAACCAATGTTCCAGCAGGGCGAGGGCGGTCAGCATGGAGAGTAGTGTGAAGCCGATGATTGCGCCTTGATCTGCGTCACCATGGGCGCGCCACAGGCGCTCAACCAGACAACCAACCGTCAGGGCCAGCAGCGTGACGGAAAGCGGGAAAAACCCGCTGACCGGGCCTTGACGGAAGTAGCTGGACAGATGCGCCAATGGCTTGGGCAGGAAATCCGTGTTGATCCTGGGCACACCAAGGAACAGATTCAACTTGGCTGAAATGCGCGCGAGGAACAAAACGAGGAATGTCCAGAGCGCAAAGGCGTTTTCCGCACCAATTGACGCGAAGATAAGCGCGCAAAGCACTGAAAATAATAGTAATTCATGCCATGCTACTGTACGAAAGGCCGCCCAGAACCGTGCTGATGCCCCCAGTAGGGGAGGGCAGGGGGCCCGGTTGGGGCCTGTGATGACGCCTGAGAGGAAAGCAAGCTCGATCCAGCCCCAGAGTGCCAGCGCTGACAGGAAGGCCAGCCAGACATTCTCCGGGCTGGCCTCGGCGAGTGTAGCATTGACGCCAAGAGCGCCCGCCACCAGCAAGGGCAGCGATAGCAGGACAGACCAGATGTGCTGATCCGGGCCGCCCTTGTCGGCACAGTGAACGCGCCACAGAAGAATACCCGTTGCGAACCACCACAGGAAAAGCGCAGCGAGTGCGGCGATCCAGGGGGTTTCATACATGGGCGGTTTCTCCTGTGGTTTGGGTAGGGTGCGTGCTCGAGCACGCACCCTACGGGATCAATACGCGGGCTCCAGCCGGACCGAGGCGGGCGGTGTGCTTTTCTTCACCGGAATGGTGTAGATCGAAACGAAGGCCAGCGCCGCCGAGGTCATGGCGCCAAGTTTCGCCAGGCGTCCGCCAAGCCCGCCCTGTTTCTCAGCCGCTTCCATCTTGCGGAATGCCGTTTCCATACGCTTGAGGTTCGGCATCCAGCGCGGGTGGTCGATATCCAGTTCCATCGGAAAGACCTGCTTGGCGATCTCGGATGTCTTGCGGAAGACTTCCTGATCGTACCAGTCGATATCGACCCCCAGCGCCTTGTGGAATTCCGGGCGCGCATGGTCGCGCACATACATGGTCGAATACACAGCCGTCAGAAAGAAGCGAATCCAGAGCTTGTTGGTAAAGCTCTCGGTCAGTTTGGGGTCTGTGCGCATCAGAAGCGCGAAAGCCTCGCCATGGCTGAATTCATCATTGCACCATTCGCGGAACCATTTGAAAATCGGGTGAAAGCGCTTGTCGGGGTTCGCCTCAAGGTGCCGATAGATGGTGATGTAGCGTGCATATCCAATCTTTTCAGATAGATAGGTGGCATAGTAGATGAATTTGGGCCGGAAATAGGTGTATTTCTTGGCCTTGGTCAGAAAGCCCAGATTCACCGCCACGCCCGCTTCGCGCAATGCGTCATTGATGAAGCCCGCATGGCGGGCCTCGTCACGGGCCATGTAGTTGAACAGCTCGCAAATGTCCTTGTTGGTGCCGCGGCGTTTCATTTCCTTGTAGAGCACACAGCCTGAAAACTCGGCAGTGCAGCTCGACACCAGAAAGTCGATGAATTCGCGCTTCAGTTTGGGGTCCATCCCGTCCCAGTCGACCTTGTCCCAGTCTTCGTTCTTTTTGAAATGGCCCTTGTTGGGGTCGGATTTCATCTGCCCGATCAGCTTGTCCCATTCTTCGCGCACGGGGCTGACATCGATGCGGTCCATCTCGTCGAAATCGGTGGTGTAGAAGCGCGGGTTCAGCAGGGTTGATTCCTGCGCCATGGCATCGGTGTCGAAACGGTCGCCCATTTCTGTGGCGAGTTCATCATGTGTGGTGGCGTGCATGTTCATACGCTCATCTCCTCTGAAAACGAGAATTCACAGAGTTCCATAAATTCGAAATCGCCGGTCATGCGGGTCCAGAGCCGTTCCAGCGCGGTGGCCCGCGTGATGGTGGCCATGCGGTCCTCGACGATCAGCTCGCCCCAGCCTGCCAGCACAGGCGGACCTTGCACGAGCACTTCGTCACCAGGGTGAATGACCGAGCCGTCATTGAACCGGACATGCGCATGAAGCGCTTCAAAGCGGTGCGACACTTCGACAGTGCAGGGCACCTGTTCGA
>SKGU01000389.1 GCA_007117255.1 Natronohydrobacter sp.
CAGCTGTCCTCGTAGAAATCGACGAAAAATGGGAGACCGAAACCAAGGCATATATCAAGTGGGATCAGCTCGATGACTGAAACCCTCTCAGCAATTTCCAGACAACAGGTTGCGTAATCCTTCGGCCTATGCGGGCATTTACCTGCAAGACCCCAACGCGGTCGAACCGATCTTCGTCGGCATGGAGGCAGACGGGTCGCTGGGCTATTTCGCGGCCATGTATGCCCGTGCCGACAGCGAGATTACGTCGCTGGAAGACATGGAAGGGCATTCACTGGCCTATGCCGACCCGAATTCGGCCTCTGGCTATCTGATCCCGCGGTTTGAACTGCGTCAGGCGGGCATTGATGACAGCCAGTATTTCAGCCGCACCGGATTCGGGGGCGGGCATGAACAAGCGACGATCGCTGTGCTGAATGGTCAGTATGATGCAGGCGTCACATGGGTGTCAGGTCAGGGCGAACCTTCCGAAGGGTTCAGCCGTGGCAACCTGCGCCGGATGGTCGATAATGGCTTGCTGGACATGAATGACCTGCGCGTGATCTGGATGTCGAACCTGATCCCGAATGGTCCGGTCGTCCTGCGCACCGATATGCCGCAAGAGGCGAAGGATATCGTCATCAGCTATCTGGAAACACAGGTTGATGCAGACCCCGATTGTTACCGCGAAATTTCATTCGGCGAAGGTCAGGGTTGGGCGCGTGTGGATCACAGCTTCTTCGAAGGCATCGTCGAGATGCGCCGCGAGGAACTGCAAGGCTCACGATAAGCGAATTGAAGGGCGGCCAGTCGGGGCCGCCCTTTTGATTTGCCCGCGCGGGGGAAGTTTGGCGGGGGCGTGCTGAGACTCCATGAGGAAGGAAATCCACAATGACCAGAACCATCACCGGCGTTGCTGCCACGCTTGCCATTCTTGTAAGTGTTGCCCCTGCGACTGCCGATTGGCGCGCGGATTTCGGGACATTCAATATCGGCCTGCTGGGCGGAGAGAATGAAGCAGATCGCTTGCGCCGCTATGACTGCATGCAGTCGCTTGTGGAAGATGTGCTTGGCGTGCCGGTAGAGCTTTACCCAGCCGCCGACTATGCAGGGGTCATGCAGGGGTTGCTGGCAGGGCAGTTGCATATTGCGGGGCTTGGTGCATCTGCCTATGCGGGTATTTATCTTCAAGACCCCGATGCAGTCGAACCCGTTTTGACCCGCGCGCAGCTTGATGACAGCCTTGGCTATTACGCGGTCATGTATGTGCGCGCAGACAGTGACATCACGACATTCGAGGATATGGAAGGCCGCAGCCTTGCTTATGCGGATGCGAACTCGGCCTCGGGTTATCTGTTCCCGCGCGGTCAGTTGCGTATGCAGGGCATCATTGATGATGAGTTTTTTTCGCATACCGGATTTGGTGGCGGCCATGAACAATCGGTTATCGCGGTGCTGAACGGACAGTATGATGCAGGCGTAACCTGGACTTCGCTGCAAGGGACGTTCGAGGAAGGTTATTCGCGCGGAAACCTGCGCCGGATGGTCGATAATGGGCTGCTGGACATGAACGACCTGCGCATCATCTGGGAATCCGACATCATCCCGAATGGCCCGACTGTCTTCCGCAAAGACCTGCCTGAAGAAGCGCGCGAGTTGCTTCTGGATTTCCACAAAAGCATGAATACCGAACACCCGGAATGCTACCAGCTTACGGCTGGTGGTGATGATAACGGCTTCGTCGATATCGATCACAGCTTCTATGAAGGCACAGTCGCGCTGCGCCGTCAGGAACTGGAAGAGTCGCGTTAGAAAAATTGTTCCCACTTGGCCCCTGCACTCTCGCGCGGGCCTTTGTTTTTCTTGCGGCCTGCTCCCATCGTCACGCCGCCAACAGGAGAGAGATTATGCTCGAATTCAAGGGGCTGACCAAGCAGTTCAACAGCACCGTTGCGGTTAAGCCCGCGACATTCACCATCCCTGACGGACAGATGGTGGGCATTATCGGGAGATCTGGCGCCGGCAAATCCACGCTGCTGCGCATGATAAACCGCCTGAACGAGCCGTCTGGCGGGCAGATGCTGTTTCAGGGGCGCGATATTACCGCGCTCAAGGGCCGCGATCTGCGACAGTGGCGCAATGAATGTGCGATGGTGTTTCAGCAATTCAACCTTGTGGGCCGCTTGAACGTGATCACGAATGTCATGTCGGGGCGTCTGTTCCATCACGGGTTTGCATCCTCCATGATGGGGATATTCACCGCCAAGGAGCGCGCATTTGCAATCCGCGCGCTGGACAGACTGGGCATGGCGCATGTGGCGCTGCAACAAACCGACACGCTTTCGGGTGGGCAGATGCAGCGTGTGGCCATAGCGCGCGCGCTGGTGCAGGAACCGCGGATCATGCTGGCCGATGAACCCATCGCCAGCCTTGACCCGCTGAACGCCAAGGTGGTGATGGACGCGCTGCGCGCCATCAACCGGCAAGACGGGCTGACGGTGATCTGCAACCTGCATACGCTGGATACGGCACGACAGTATTGCGACCGCATCATCGGTATGCAGGATGGCGTCATCGTCTTTGATGGCACCCCTAAGGAGTTGACCGACCGCGCCGCGCGCGAGATTTACGGGGCTGAAGCCGAAGAGGCATTCTCCGAAGCCATGACATCAACCGCATTGCACCCGCAACCCGTGGCGCAGCCTGAAGCACGTGTGGTGAACTGAGATGGCAAGTGTCACGACAAACGGCCAAGATCGCGACCCGGTTTCCTTGTTCGAGATCCATCGCCGCCAGATGATCCGCGACCGGATGATCGTGAATGTCACGCTGGGCGTGGTGTTTCTGGGCTTTCTTCTATGGTCACTGTGGATTTCACGCTTCACACCGGACCGGCTGGCAACGGGCCTGCCGCGCATTTTCGAATATTTCGGATCCGTCATGCCTTCGCTGCAATGGGATGTCCTGTTCGATGGCAGGAACGAGGCCGGACGGTTTCCGGCTGGCTCTATCGGGTATTGGTACAATGATTTCTGGAAATACCTGCGCCTGATCTGGGAAACCATCCTCATGGCGCTGACGGCCACGATCCTTGCCATAGGTCTGGCCGTAGCACTGTCATTCATTGCTGCGCGCAACTGCACGCCTTTTCCATGGGCCGGTGTTCTGGCGCGACGGTTTCTGGAATTCTGCCGTGGGGTGCCGGAGATCCTGTTTGCTTTGGTGTTGGTCTTTGCCGTGGGGATTGGCCCCCTTGCCGGTGTTCTGGCGATTACCATTCACGCAACAGGCGCGCTGGGCAAACTTTTCTCTGAGGTGAATGAAAATGCTTCCATGCGCCCGGTGGACGGCATCAAGGCGGTTGGCGGGTCTTGGTTCGAGCAGATGCGCTATGGCATCTTGACGCAAGTCCTGCCGAATTTCACATCTTATGCGTTGTGGCGGTTCGAAATCAATGTGCGGGCCTCAGCCGTGGTGGGGTTTGTGGGCGCAGGCGGGATCGGTGCGGAACTGAGCCATACGATCAGCTTCTATTCGGATGATCGTGTGACGGCCGTACTGCTTCTGGTCGTATTGACTGTCACCATAATCGACCTTGTGTCCGAGCGCGCGCGCCACAGTCTGATTGGCAAGGAGTCCCTGAGATGAGCACATTGACATTCCACGCCATTTCCGACGCCGATATCGCGGCCGCGCGCAAGCGTTACCCGAAGGCTTTTGGTGATCCGTTTGTGGCTACATTGAAAGCTGCGAGCTGGGCTTTCGTCATTGTCTATCTGATCTGGTCGCTGGGCTTTTTCGAGATTGGAAAGCTGCTCTCGGCGTCTGACCGGGCCTGGGCGCTGATGACCCGAATGGTTGTCTGGCAGGATATGGCGACATGGCAATATGCCAATATTTACAAGGGCATTGCGCAGACCATTGCGATGGCCTTTGTCGGCACATTGTTGGGGACGATTTTCGCACTGGGGCTGGCCTTTCTGGCGGCGCGCAACACCATGCCAGTGGGCCTGTTCCGTCACGCTGTGCGACGGCTGCTGGACGTGTTTCGCGGGATTGACCAGATCGTGTGGGGTCTGGTCTTTGTCCGCGCCGTTGGGCTGGGGCCATTGGCGGGTGTGCTGGCGATCTGGATATCTGACATGGGCAATCTGGCCAAGCTCTATTCCGAAGCCATCGAGAATATCGACCGCAAACAGGTTGAAGGGGTGCGCGCCACGGGGGCGGATACGGGCCGGATCATCCGCTATGGATATCTGCCACAGATCTTGCCGGTGTTCATATCGCTGTCGCTCTATTCCTTTGAATCCTCGACCCGGTCGGCCACCATCCTGGGCTTGGTCGGCGCTGGCGGAATCGGGATGATCATCATCGAACGTTTCCGTGCGGGGCTGTTTGATCAGGTGGCCTTTGTTGTATTGAATGTGCTGGTGGTGATCGCAGTCATCGACTGGGGTTCAGGGTTGATCCGCAAGCGGTTCATCGGCGAGCGCGGGCACTGAGCCGGCGTTATGCGATATGGCTTCCGCCGGAGCCTCCGGCGGGAGTATTTCATGCAAGAAAATGAGGGTTCATTGCATATTGTAATAACGGGCGTGGGGCGTGGGATCGGGCGCGCAATGGCAATCGCGGCGCTGGCGCGAGGCTGGAAAGTCAGTGGAACAGTGCGTCAACTCGGTGACGCACCGCGAGGCGCCGAAGAGCTGCTGGCCGATATGCGCGACCGAAACAGGTTGCTTGCAATTGGCGCGCAGCTTGGGCCCGTCGATGTGTTGATCAACAATGCCGGCGTGATCGGGCCAGATCGGCAGACTACGCTGGACATGGATTATGACGGTTTTGCCGAAACACTTTTGGTCAACACTCTTGCCCCGCTTGCGATGGCACAGGCGGTGTTGCCAAAGATGCCCGGCGGCGGGCGTATTTTGACGATTTCCAGCCAGATGGCGTGGATGGGATATGCGAAATCTGACCGGATGGCTTACCGCGCCTCGAAATCGGCGGTGAACAAGGTGATGCAGGGGTTGGCTACAGATTTGCGTGACCGACAGATCGCTGTCGCGCTGATTGATCCTGGCTGGGTGCGTACGGATATGGGCGGAACTGAGGCGGACGAGGACGCAGCACAAGTCGCGCGGGGGATTCTGGATATTGCTGGCACATTGGACATGGCCCGGACAGGGCATTTCCTGCGCTGGACTGGAGAGGAGCGCGGTTTCTGATGACCCGCAAGCTCTCACCCGATGGGGCATTGGTTCACCCCGATTGCACGATCCGGGACAGTGACTTTGGCGTTTATACCGAAATTGGTGCGGGCTCGGTGCTGCTTAACACCATTATGGGCGATTACAGTTACTGCGCACGGGGCTGTGACATTGCCAATGCGACCATCGGCAAATTCGTCAATATCGCGGCTAATGTGCGCATTGGTCCCACAGATCACCCGATGGACCGCGCAAGCCTGCATCAC
>SKGU01000078.1 GCA_007117255.1 Natronohydrobacter sp.
ACATATGGAGACATGTTTTGGATGAGAGAGACTATCCGTGCAGCGCTGATTTGCGGCATTTCTTCAATTTGATACGAACTCAGCAGGCACTTTAACTTTCGTTCTCTTTCAACACAAAGCTGGTTGCAACGCCATGATGAGTTTCGAAAATCTCTCAAAGGGATACTGGGTCCGGGGCGAATACCGCAAAGTCATTGATGATCTGACCATGACCCTTCCCACTGGACGATCGCTGGCCCTTCTAGGTCGTAACGGGGCAGGGAAATCTACGCTCTTGCAGATTATCGCGGGTAATATCCGCGCCGATACCGGTCGCGTTATTACAGACGGGTCCGTGTCTTTTCCGGTCGGTTATGCAGGCAGTTTCCACAAGGATCTGACCGGCGCGCAGAACACGCGCTTTTTGGCCCGCGCTTACGGTGTTGATACTGACCAGCTGGCCGCCTTCGTCGAGGACTTTGCCGAGATTGGCCCGCATTTTCACATGCCGCTCAGGCATTACTCTTCGGGAATGAAATCGCGCTTGGGTTTCGGTGTGTCGATGGGCATTCATTTCGACACTTATCTGATTGATGAAGCGACAGCCGTGGGTGATGCGAAATTCAAACGCAAGAGCAAGGAAGTGTTCCGCGCCAGAATGGCGGCGTCCAGTGCGATTCTCGTCAGTCACTCCATGAGTGATGTCCGGAATTTCTGCGATGAGGGGATCGTGCTGCACAATGGCAAGCTGGAATATTACGCCGATATCGAGCAAGCGATTGAACGCCATCAGACTTTGTTGGCGTGATGCCGACAACTTCATGCTGCGTATGCAAAATCTGTTCCCATGCGGCCTGACTTGCACTAGCCTGACAAGGTATTTGAAAGACATTGCGACACGGCGATGCAAAGGCCCGGAGACCTGCAAGCTCGCGGCATTTGTGCGGAAAGGATAGAGCGATGAAATCAGGGAGAATTTTCGAATCCCTTGTTCGCCGTGCCCGTTATTTCAAACGTTCCGAATTGACATTGCCACCCGGTTTCGACCCGGTGCTGTATTGCTCGGTGAACCCTGATGTCGCGGCAGCCTGTCCAACCCCCGACGCTGCAGCACGTCACTACCTGCTTCACGGGCGCACGGAGATGCGCCGAATTCTACCAGATGGTGTGGGCGTTTCACATCCTCAGAGCCGTATGATCAAAGGCACCGAAGCCCGGCGGAACTGGATGGACTGGCTGCGCGCGCAGGCCTCACGCAGGCATATTGCATCGCTGCTGAAGACCCATCCGCGTGCGCCCTGGCTGGAAACGGGTTTCGTGCTTTCTGCATATCTGCTGGCGCGCCCGGATGTGGCTGACAAGATTGACACCCCACTGCAAGCTGCGTTCCATTTTCTGGAATTTGGTTTGGAAGAGGGCACGCTGGGTCGCCCACATGAAGCGGACCCGCGCCACCTGAGGCGCCAGTATGGCGCAGTTTTCGACGATCTGCCACGCGATGTCGCCCCCAATGTTGATATGGTCATGCGCCGCTTGCGCGAGGCTGGCCATGATGCTCTGAACATCGCTTTGACCGAAGTCGCGTTCTGGGAGCTTCAGGGCTATTCCGGAGCATTCCTTGCAGCGCAATTCGACCATGAAGTGTATCTGGCTACTGCGCAGCATGCAGGGCTTCTGGTGCCCTCCTCGGACCGGCTGTCCTGTATCCGTCATTTTTGCGAAACCGGCGCCGATGCTGGTCTGCTGGCGCATCCTGATCTGACATTACAGCCGCGCTTTTATCTGGAGCATTTGCTGGAGTTCATGGCGACTGATGCCCGCGCGCGCGCTGGCCTTCTGCCGCGTTTTGACCAGGACGCGCAGCATTTAGAGGCGCTGGCGAAAGGCATAGGACTTTCGGTAGATGTCTTGTCGAACCTGCGCACTGGGTCAGATCCCGGTGATGCTGCGACCATTGCACGATTGTCGCGGCATTTTCTGCGCAACGGTGCGCGCAAAGGAGCGATGGCCAACTTTTCGCTTTGGGCCCGCCGCTATTTCGGCTTTGCGCCACCAATACGGTTGGCCAAGCGACTGACAGCCCTGTGCTTCGACGTGCAAAGCCAGATGGCGCCGCTGGAACGGTTGCAGCGCATGCTTACCCGCCCGTCGCAGTATATGGGGCATTTGCCAGAGCTTGAGTTCTCTGAAGCGTCTGTTCTGGTTGATCTGGCAGACCGGCTGACAGTGAGCGGAGACAATAATCAAGCCGAATGGCTTTACCGTACGGTTTTGTCTCAATATGCGGACCATGAACGCGCGTTGAATCATTTGGCTGACTTTATGAAGCGCATGGGGCGCACGGGGGCCGAGTATCAACTGCGCGCGCAATCCCGCGCATTGCCGGGGCCGAAACGCGGCGGTGGTGTCTGGAATCTCCTTTTTCTCGCCGAGTGCTTTGTGAACGACGATATGCTGCGCGAAGCCATAGACCTGCTTGAACAATGCAGAACAGAGCTTGCGGGCGATGCGGCGCTTTACGCAAAGTATCAGGCGTTGACAGACCGGCTTTTCAATCAAGTCTGGGGCCAGATTGGAGTATTCGCCGACATACATGGCATTATCGAAGCACAGGACCTGCTGCAAAAAGCGCTGGAGATCGGAACGCCACTGCAACACGGCCCCATACCAGAGCGTCGTAAAGCGATACGCCATGTGGCATTGGTGGGCAGTGTCGATCAGTATCAATGCAAGCTCTATCGTGTTGATCAGAAAACCGAGCAGTTGCGTGCCGCAGGATATGAGGTTTCGGTTTTTCATCCCTATCAGGATATTGACCAGTTTCGCGCAAATCTGTCCCGTGTCGATGCGGCGATATTTTTCAGGCTACCTGCTTTTCCCAAAATCATGGAGGCCATCACGGACTGCGCTGCCCATGGTGTTCCCAGTTTTTATGAAATTGATGATCTGATCTTTGGTGCAACTCATTTTCCGCCGCCTTTTGAAACATATGCCGGTCGTATCACCCCGGCGCAGTATCGCGATATCGCCTGCGGCGTTCCACTTTACGCACATGCCTTGAAGCTATGTGATTATGCTATCGCGTCGACCCGCACACTGTGTGAACAGATGGCACCATATGTTCGCAGCGGTCGTGCTTTCGAGCATCATAACGCACTTGGAATTCCGCATTACAATGCGATTGAAAAAGGTGCCATGATGCCCCCGCGCAGTAAAGATCAGCCGATCACATTATTCTATGGGTCTGGAACTTTGGCGCATAAGGATGATTTCCACAATATACTCGAACCCGCCTTGGCAGAGATCTTGCGTCGCTACAGGGGCAGGGTCGAACTGCATTTTGTTGGTAGTTTCAGTAATTTTAAGCATCTTGACCCATTAGATGATGCGCTGCGGTTTGAGCAGCCTGTTTGGGATTTCGAGCAATATTGTCTGTTGCTCGCGGCGGCTGACATCAATCTGTCTGTGCTATCGCCCGGTTTGGTAACGGATTCCAAAAGCGAAATTAAGTGGATGGAAGCTGCAATGCTCGGCATTCCGTCTGTTCTGAGCCGAACAGCGACGCATGAAGATGTAGTCGTAGATGGCGAAACCGGATTTCTTTGTGATACGAAAGCAGATTTCATCCGCCATCTGAGCGCGTTGATTGAAAATGCAGAATTGCGCTTGGCTATGGGGGCACGCGCGCGTGAGCAAGTCTTGGCGCAATATGACCTAAGCGCCATGGGGCGGAATCTGAGCCGGATATTTGACGCCACGCAAGCGAAGCCTGTTCGCAAGAAGCCGCGCGTGGTTGTGGTGAATGTCTTTTACCCACCGCAAGCCATTGGCGGTGCCACGCGTGTGGTGGCAGACAATATCAAAACCTTGGCCGAAGACTATGGCGAGATTTTCGATGTTCATGTCATCTGCTCGTTTGAGGGGGCCAGGCCCTACAGTCTGCAAGCGTGGCAGATTGATGGGGTGGCGGTCTGGGGAATCGGCACTCCGGATCAGGGTGGAACAGAGATGCATGCACGCGATCCGCATATGGAGCCGATCTTTGGTGAATTGCTGGATCGGCTTGCGCCAGATCTTGTGCATTTCCACTGCATCCAGCGGCTGACATCCTCTGTTGTGGATGCCACACGCAAGCGTGGCATTCCCTATCTGATCACCTTTCACGACGGCTGGTGGATATCGCCGCGACAGTTCCTTCTGGACCCGGAAACGGACACGCTGGAACTGTATGATTACAATTCAGTCTCGCATCGTGACGCTCCTGCGCGTGCGCGCTGCCTGTACCCCGCTTTGCTGGGCGCAAAGCGTTTGCTTGCTGTGTCAGAACCCTTTGCCCAAGTGCATCGTGCATGCAACCTTCCAGAAGTACTTGTCTGCGAGAACGGCGTCTCGGAACTGCCGAAAGTGACACGCCGCCCGCATCCCGACGGGCGCGTGCGTTTGGCTGTGCTTGGCGGGACTGAGCGTCACAAAGGGCTGCATCTGCTGCGCAACGCCTTGTTTGCAGGGCATTTCGACAATCTCGAATTGTTGATTGTCGATCATGCGCTGAAAGCGGATCAGTTTCTTGAAGAGACTTGGGGGACTACGCCAGTTCTGCGACGCGGAAAGGTGCCTCAATCTCAGGTCTCGGAAATGTATGCCAGTATAGATGTGCTGATTGCGCCATCCGTCTGGCCGGAAGCATACGGGCTTGTCACGCGAGAGGCACTTGCAACAGGCGCCTGGGTCGTTGCCTCGGATCGGGGCGGGGTCGGCACGGATGTGATCGAAGGCGTGAACGGGCATGTCGTGGGTGTCGAAGACGCATCGGGTCTTATGCGCGTTCTGTCGCTGATTGATACGAGCCCTGAGAGATACCAGAAACCACCAGAAGCTGTGCCCCAGATCCGCCCCGCCACTGCGCAGGCGCATGAGTTGGCCAGGCATTATGCCGAGGTGTTGAATCTGGCCCCGGTACATGATGGCGCGGTGCAATGCCCTGAGGGACAGATGCAACCCGAATGACGGGGCATGTTCTTGACACCGGGACATGGCTGTCGCGACGCTGCGCGATCATGGTCTGCCCGGCTGCAGCATCTTTCGTCTGGTCGCGTGAATTTGGCTTGACTTGTTTCTGAATCGAGCCACCTTTCAACAGCTATAAACTGTGGAGGAAGACCATGAGACTCACGACTCGCACCACGTTGGGGGCAGCGTTCGTTGCGCTGACGTCCTTCTCTGCCCATGCGGGCGATATCGAGGCCGGGGCGGCTGCGTTCCAGAGCCAGTGCCAGAACTGCCATAATGTCGTCGATGACGCGGGCGAAGTGCTGGCGGGTCGTGCGAATGTGCGCACCGGGCCGAACCTTTATGGGGTGATCGGGCGTCAGGCGGGCACTTATGACGGGTTTCGTTATGGCGCAT
>SKGU01000013.1 GCA_007117255.1 Natronohydrobacter sp.
ATGATGGATTGGACGGATCGGCATTGCCGTTTTTTCCATCGTACGCTTAGTCAGCATGCCCTTCTCTATACCGAGATGGTGACGGCGCCAGCGCTTGTGCGGGGGAAAGCGACATATCTGCTTGATCATGATCCGCGTGAGCACCCTGTGGCGCTACAACTTGGTGGTTCAGAACCATCCGAACTGGCGAGAGCTGCGCAGATGGGATGGGACGCGGGATACCGGGAGATCAACCTGAATTGCGGCTGTCCGTCCGACCGTGTGCAGAGTGGCAGTTTTGGCGCGATCCTGATGAAGAGCCCTGCGCTTGTTGCCGAAGCTTGCGCAGCTATGCGCGCAGCCTGTCCGGCAGAGATCACTGTGAAATGCCGTATCGGTGTGGATGATCAGGCACCGGAATCGGTGTTGCCGGAGTTCTTGGAACATATACAGCAGGCCGGGGTGGGGCGGGTTATCATTCACGCGCGAAAGGCATGGCTTCAAGGTCTGTCGCCAAAGGACAACCGCGAAATCCCGCCGTTGGATTACGGACTGGTGTTGGAAATGAAACGCCGCTACCCCGATATGCATATCAGTCTCAATGGTGGGATCACGTCGCTGGATCAGGCCCGCGCGCTTCTTGATCAAGGGCTTGATGGTGTGATGATCGGACGCGCGGCCTATCAGCGTCCTGGTGATCTGTTGCTTGGAGCAGATGTCTGCATATTCGGCGAGACCGCCAGCGCCACCGAGGTTCAGGCATTGGCGCGAATGCGCGCCTATATCGCCGCAGAGCTAGAGAAGGGCACGCGGCTTGCTGCGATTACCCGGCACATGCTGGGTCTGTTTTCGGGTCAACCAGGCGCGCGCCTGTGGCGGCGCATCCTGTCAGAGCAGGGCCATCGCCAAGGCGCAGGGCTGGACGTACTCGATGCTGCCCTTGCCGCTGTGCAAGATGCGCAGGCAGACCACTCATCCGTTATGTGATGACGCAACGGGCGCAGTAGTGGCTGGCCTGATTTCAACTGCGCCAAGAGTGTCGGGCGCAGCGCGTCTGATCAATATGGCCTCATGCATGAGCGCTGTCAGCACCGCGACATGGTCTGCCGCGCGCCAGCTTGCGTCGTGCCGACGGCGCGCGTCCTCTAATCCGAGCTCTTTCAGCAGCAGTTGAGACATGGCCTCGCTCGGCTGGGGCAGTGCGCGTCCGATCGGCAGTCCAAGCAATCTGGGAAGCAGCGTGCAGCGGTTATAGTCCATTAGACCATGTCGCGAAGATACAATCAAAAGGCGAGGGCGGATCAATGTGTCAAGACTTGTATGCGCAGCGTACATAGGCGTTCTCCAGATTCAACTCGGTCTTTTTAAACGAAGAAACACTGTGTTGCGTGGGTGCATGTAGCAGCGCGCGCTGACTTCAATCAGATTTAGGTTTTCTAAACCATTCTGAATGGTGCTGATGATTGATTAACAAACTTGCAACCAAAACAATCATAGGTTGCATGGTGTACAGGGGGCATGCCTCGAGATGTCTGCTCAGGGCTGCATAGCAAGCAACGTAAATTTGCATCCGGTCGATCGATTGCCAGACTGGGTTCCCGTCGGGGTGCGCGTGTATCTGTCACATGTTGCAACAGGACGGTCATTGCGTGCTCTGGCGCGGGATCATGGGTGCCATGCGTCAACGATCATGCGGCAAGTCCGCCGATTTGAAAACCGGCGCGATGATCCGCTTGTAGATGAAGCCTTGCGACGGCTTGATCAATCACTCCGCATGACACCCAATCCAAAATCTGGAACGGAGCCACATTCCATGCTGTCAAACTCCTGCAAGCGTGCTGATCTGACTGCCAGCGCTGAAGTCGAAACAGAGGCCATGCGCTACCTGTCCGATCTGACCCCCTCAGGGTCTGTTCTGATCGTGGCGGCCGATATGCCCAAGGCGGTGATTACGCGCGACAATGGCGATGGCGTCCCGCAACGCATTGCCGTGCTTGACCGCCATCTGGCAGAAGCCATGGCCCTGATGGATTGGATCATCTGTCGCAATCAGGGGCGCGTATCGAGCTATGTTATCAGCCCCGCAGGCTGTCAGGCGCTTCGCGGCTTCCGCGCATCGCAAGGCGGAGCAAAAGACTGTATTGCCGAAAACGATGACTGTGCGCCGCGCCGTATGCGCTACGGTGTTGTGGAAAGCCCGGTCACGGTTCTGGCGCGACGGCGTGACAAGGCGGGGCAGCTTTTTCTGGATGCGCGACTTGTTCAGGCCGCCGAGCGGCTTCGAGAAGACTTCGTTATGGCGCAGTTGGACAAGGTCGATTTTGACGTGGCACAAGACCTGATAAAAGCACTGGAAACACGCAAAGTGCCTGGCTCGAACGTTGCCCCGCCGGGCACCAAGGCCGCACGCGCGCGTGTGCTGGATGTGTTTCGCGATCTTGGACCAGGGCTTGGCGATGTGGTGCTAAGATGCTGTTGCCATCTTGAAGGGGTGGAATCTGCAGAACAGGCCATGGGCTGGTGCGCGCGCTCCGGCAAGATTGTGCTTCGTATCGCGCTGCAACGCATCAGCCGCCAATATCAGAGGTTGGGCGAAGAACAGATGCTGATTGGCTAATCGGCAAGCGCAGAATCCAGCGATTCCTGTGCGGCAACCCATAGCGCTTCCGCGCGGTCGAGCGCATCCATGACTTCGGCATATTTTCCTTGCCAGACCCGCAGGTCTCCCTGCCGATCGTCCTCGTAAAGCGCTGTATCCGCAAGTTTCTTGGCCAGCCGGTCGCGCATTTCCTCAAGCTTCGCGACACGGGCTTCGGCTTTGCGCAACTCGCTGCGCAGGGCCACGACTTCGTCGCGTCCGGCCCGTGGTTTGGGTTTTGCCGTCGGCTTTTCTTTTGCGGGCTTGCCGGTATTTGACAGCAGGAACTCGCGATAGGTCTCCAGATCGCCCTCATAGGGCGTCACGCTACCATTTGAGACCAGCCATAACCTGTCTGCCACCAAAGACAGAAGGTGCATATCGTGGCTGACCAATACTACTGCGCCCGTATAGGCCGTCAGCGCCTCGACCAGTGCTTCGCGGCTCTCTATGTCTAGGTGGTTTGTCGGCTCGTCGAGGATCAGCATATGCGGCGCGTCCAAAGTCGCAAGCAACAACGAAAGCCGTGCCTTCTGCCCCCCCGACAGTTTTCTGACCACGGTTTCCGCCTGATCGGCCATCAAGCCGAAACCTGCAAGACGAGCACGCAGACGCGGTTGGCCCTCGGCTGGGCGTTCGCGTTGCAAGTGTTGCAGTGGCGTCTCGTCCAGTTCCAGTTCATCTACCTGATGCTGGGCAAAATATCCGACCCGCAGTTTTGACGCCCGAGTGATCGTACCCGTGCCGTGCAGCTTTTCCGCCAGAAGCTTGGACAACGTGGATTTGCCTTCGCCATTGCGGCCCAGAAGCGCGATGCGATCATCCTGATCGATGCGCAGGTCCAGCCCGCGCAGCACAGGCGGCCCGTCATAGCCAACCGATGCCCCTTCCAGCCGAAGGATCGGCGGAGACAGCTCTTCCGGCGCGGGGAAGCTGAACACATGGCGCGCAGCCTCAGAGGGTGGCGTGATCGGCGTCAACTTTTCCAGCATCTTGACCCGCGATTGCGCTTGTTTGGCTTTCGACGCTTTTGCTTTGAAGCGATCAACGAATTTCTGCATATGTGCACGCTGCGTGGCGACTTTCTGCGCTTCGGCGGCCAACACAGCGCGCTGTTCGGCGCGGGTGCGTGCGAAAGTGTCGTAGCCGCCTGCATAGAGCGTCAGCTTACGGTCTTCGAGATGCAGGATATGGTCGACCGCCCGGTTAAGAAGCCCGCGATCGTGGCTGATGATCAGGATCGTATGCGGGTATTTGGCCAGATAGCTTTCCAGCCAAAGTGCACCTTCGAGGTCTAGGTAGTTGGTCGGTTCGTCCAAAAGCAGCAGGTCGGGCTGAGCGAACAGAACCCCCGCAAGTGCTACGCGCATCCGCCAGCCGCCAGAAAAATCCGAACAGGGGCGCAGTTGCGCTTCGGCGTCAAAACCCAAGCCCTTTAGGATTGCACTGGCGCGCCCTTCGGCAGACCATGCGTCGATATCGGCCAGACGTGTCTGGATTGCAGAGATGCGTTCGGCATCTGTTGCATTCTCGGCCTCGCGCATCAGGCTTTCGCGCTCTGTATCGGCCTGAAGCACTGTTTCGATCAGTGACGTCGAAGAAGAGGGCACTTCCTGAGCAACACCGCCAATCCGCGCGCGTGATGGCAATGAGACTTCGCCCCCTTCGAGCGCCAGCTCTCCTCGGATCAGTCGGAACAGCGTCGTCTTGCCAGCGCCATTGCGCCCGACAAGCCCGATCTTGTGCCCGGTTGGAATCGTGGCTGATGCCTCCTCGAACAGGGGGCGGCCACCGATAGAATAAGAAAGATCCTGAATTCGCAGCATAGCTCGCAACTGCCTGCTTGTTCTGGTCGCGTCAAGCCCTGCCCAAGCAATCAGGGCAGGCAAAGATACAAAACTAGCGCAGGGCAAGCTGACAGGGCCTGTCTGAATGTTGCAAATGGTGAGCCCCCCGAAAGGAATCATCTGCAGTCAGTGATGCTGCATTGCAGCACAAAAATCGCGCAGCTTCGCGAAGAAGTGCCCAATATTCAGGCAATTGTATTCGCCGCGTGGGTTTCATGTCGGAGGTTTGGTTGTGCAATTTGCGGCATGGCATGACGCAGGCAATAGATCGGGTGCTGATTATGGGATCAGATGCATGTCCGACAGACCGATCCTGGCAGATGCTGCCTGCCGGACATGCGCAACAGTCCAACTGCTGCATTTGGGGATATGGGACGCAAGATGACACCAATCAAGCCGAGATTTCCCGAAAGCATGCAGCCGCATCATAGGAGCATGCACCGCATGATTAAGAAAACTCTTCTCACCACTGCCACCACAGCTGCCCTTGCATCGGCGGCCCCTGCTCTGGCCGATTGCCCGATTCAAGTTGGCGTGCTGCATTCGCTGTCGGGCAGTATGGCAATTTCCGAAACGACGCTGCGCGACGTCATGCTGATGCTGGTTGACCAGCAAAATGCCAAAGGTGGCGTTCTGGGTTGTGAACTGGAAGCCGTCGTTGTTGATCCTGCTTCGGATTGGCCTCTTTTCGCGGAACTGACGCGCCAGCTATTGACCGTCAATGAGGTGGACGTGATCTTCGGGGCTTGGACATCCGTATCGCGCAAGGCCTTGTTGCCCGTTCTGGAAGAGCTTAACGGTCTGTTCTTCTACCCGGTGCAATATGAAGGGCAGGAAAGCTCGCGCAATGTGTTCTACACGGGTGCAGCGCCGAACCAGCAGGCGATCCCGGCAGTTGATTACTTCCTCGAAGAATTGGGCGTTGAAAGCTTCGCGCTGCTGGGCACCGATTATGTCTATCCGAGAACCACGAACGCGATCCTTGAATCTTATCTGTTGTCCAAAGGGATTGCTGCGGAAGACATCTTCGTCAATTACACGCCATTCGGTCATGCAGACTGGTCCACGATTGTGTCGGACGTGATTGGTCTTGGCGCAGGCGGCAAGCAGGTTGGCGTGATTTCTACAATCAATGGCGATGCGAATATCGGTTTTTACACGGAATTGGCAGCACAGGGTGTCAGCGCTGATGATATCCCTGTTGTTGCGTTCTCGGTAGGCGAAGAAGAGCTTTCGGGCTTGGACACCTCGCGCTTGGTCGGTCATCTTGCAGCGTGGAACTATTTCATGTCCGCCGATACACCGGAGAATGATGAGTTTATTGCCGCATGGCACGAATTCATCGGCGATGAGAACCGCGTGACCAACGACCCCATGGAAGCGCATTACATCGGATTCAACATGTGGGTGCAGGCGGTCGAGCAGGCGGGCACCACCGATGTGGACGCTGTGCGCGAAGCAATGTGGGGACAGGAATTCCCCAATCTGACTGGCGGAATGGCGGTGATGAACCCCAACCATCATCTGTCCAAGCCTGTGCTGATCGGCGAGATCCGGGCGGATGGTCAGTTTGATATCATCAGCCAGACAGAAGAAGTGCCGGGCGAGGCATGGTCGCCCTTCCTTGAGGACAGCGCAACGCTGGTCAGTGACTGGCAGGAACTTGAATGCGGGATGTTCGACACCGCCACGGAAACCTGTGTGCAACTGACCTCGAACTACTGATCTGCCGGCGTAGGGTGCATGCTGAGCATGCACCCTACCTTTCCCATAGAAAGATCCTTGCCCATGTCGCGCCTTCTTCTTCTGATCGCGATGTTTGCTGCATTCACCATGACAGCGCCGCTTCAGGCCCAAGACGCCAGTTCAACGCCCTTGCAAGACGCATTGCAAAGTGTTCAGGCCGATGTTGCGAGTCCGTCGCGGTCCACTGTCCCACAAGTGTTGGCAGCCCTCTTGCAGGCCGACGCCCCCGGCACTGTTGATTTCCTTCGCGCATGGGGGGATCGTGCAGTCTATGTGCGGGACGCAGACGGATTGTTTTTTTACGCCCAAGACGCGCCTGACAGAATGCTGACGCTGATCGACATTGACAGCGGCGCATCTGTGGCGACGACCAGCAGTCGTGATCTGAGCCAGATTCGTCCCAATGCTGGAGTTCGCCGCGAAATCAACGCGGCCCTTGTCAGTTTCGAGTTGACCCATCCCGATCCGGCCCGCCGCATTGCCGCGCTCGAAACGATTGCGCGCAGCCCTGATGCTGATCAGATCATCCCTCTGACCGCAGCGCGAGATGCAGAAACAGATACGCGGATCATCGGGCGCATGGACCGGTTGCTGGATCTTCTGAATGCGCGTTTTGCGACCGATACGGCCACCCGGATCGATGCAATCGAAGGGCTGCGCGGTGACATCAACACCGAAGCGCGGCGCGTACTGAATCAGACCCTGCAAACGCGTGCAGAGTTCGCCAGCGAAATTCCCGCAGGCACGAATGTTGCCCGCATCCGCACCCCCGGCGAGGATATCTCGCTAGTGGATGCTTATGCCACCTTGTCGGATGCGGGTCTTGCACCGCCGCGTCCGGGCCGTAATGCCATACGCGATGCGCTGCGCGCAAATGTGGTAGATGGCGAGGTTGGCGGCGTTCCCGTGCACTTGCTGACAACTGATGAAAGGCGCCGCGAGGCTTACCGCGCATTGCAGGAAGCGGGTATAGTCGCCCCGCTAGTGACTGAGGCGGATATGCGTGCGGCAGTCGCTGAATACGTTTTCTTTGACGCCTATCTGGAAGCTGACCCGGTCGTAACAGACGCGGCGCGCGACAGTCTTGACAGCACCCGCACCGCTATATCGTTCTGGCAGTTTGCCAGCCTATCGCTCGATGCGCTTTCGCTGGCCTCGATCTTCTTTCTGGCGGCGATTGGCCTTGCGATCACGTTCGGCGTGATGCGCGTGATCAACATGGCACATGGTGAATTCATCATGATGGGGGCCTATACTGGCTATGTTGTACAGACTGTAATCCCCAATTACACTACTTCGCTTGTCATTGCGCTGCCCCTGGCATTTGCTGTCACCTTCGCTGCAGGCGTGGTGATGGAGCGACTGGTCATCCGTCACTTATACACGCGCCCCTTGGAAACCTTGCTTGCGACATTCGGCATTTCCATTGCCCTTCAGCAACTTGCAAAGAATATCTTCGGCACGCAAGCCCGCCCCCTGACTGCGCCCGATTGGCTGGCCGGGGCCATTCAGGTCAATGATGTCGTCTCCGTCGCCTCGATCCGGGTTGCGATCTTCGTCATGGCGCTCGGGTTTTTGTTGATGCTGCTTTATATCCTCAACCGCACAAGGCTGGGGCTGGAAGTGCGCGCCGTGACGCAGAATCCCGGCATGGCGGCCTCGATGGGTATTAATCCAGACCGCATCAACATGCTGACCTTCGGGCTTGGTTCAGGCATCGCTGGGGTCGCAGGGGTTGCTATCGGGCTGGTGGCGCAGGTCACGTCGGAAATGGGTGCAAATTACATCGTCCAAAGCTTCATGACGGTGGTTGTGGGCGGGGTCGGTTCGGTCTTTGGTACGCTTGCGGGCGCGACGCTGATCGGCTTCCTGCAAAAGGGCATCGAGTGGTTCAACCCTGCGAATACGCTGGCCGCGCAGACTTTCATGGTGCTGTTCATCATCCTGTTCATTCAGTTCCGCCCCAAGGGCATCGTCGCCCTCAAGGGCCGCGCCGCCGGAGATTGATGCCATGCCTTTTGACATTCCCCGCACGACGGCAACCCCTGCAGCATCGAAGCGGAGCTTTCTGCATGAAAACCCGTCTGTCCTATGGTTCATGGGGTTGCTCGGTGTCTTCACACTTGGTGTCACGATCCTGTCCGAAGGCTTCGGGATCGGGCTGATTTCCACCAATCTGGTCAAGATCCTTGGGATGACGCTCTGCTTGTGCCTGATCGCCATCGCGATGGATGTGGTCTGGGGCTATTGCGGGATCCTGAGCCTTGGACACTTTGCCTTCTTCGGGCTTGGTGGCTATGCGATCGGCATGTGGCTGATGTATGCGCGCACCGAGATCAACATCCGCGACAGTTTGGGGCGTGGAACGATACCGCCGACAGAATTGGAAGTCTCTGAAGCCGTGGCCGCGCAGATCTTTGGAGTGGTCGGAAGTTCCGACTTGCCGCTGATCTGGACCTTTGCTCATTCGCTGACCTTTCAGTTGGCGATGATCGTGCTCGTGCCGGGGCTATTGGCGTTGATCTTCGGCTGGCTCGCGTTCCGCTCGCGCGTCACTGGTGTTTACCTGTCGATTCTCACACAAGCCATGACGCTGGCGCTCTCGTTGTATCTGTTTCAGAACGACACCGGCTTGCGCGGCAATAACGGGCTGTCGGGGCTGCAGAACATTCCTGGTGCGCTGCACGTGCCGCAATCAGTGATTTCGATGTGGTTCTTCTGGGCGTCGGCCTTTGCACTTGGAGCGGGCTATCTGCTCTTTGCCTGGGTCGTGGCGGGCAAGTTCGGATCGGTCATCCGTGCAATTCGCGATAATGAAGCGCGCGTGCGTTTCCTTGGTTATAATGTCGAAGGCTACAAGCTGTTCGTCTTTACCATTACGGCGGTTGTTTCGGGCATCGCAGGCGCGCTCTACTACCCTCAGGCGGGAATCATCAACCCGGCAGAAATCGCGCCCATCGCCTCGATCTATCTGGCGGTCTGGGTTGCGATTGGCGGGCGCGGGCGGCTTTATGGCGCTGTGATCGGGGCGGCTTTTGTTTCGCTGCTGTCTAGTTGGCTGACAGGCGGCGGCGCGCCGAACATCGATCTGGGCTTTTACCGCATCGTCTGGACCGACTGGTGGCTGGTGCTTCTGGGGCTGGGCTTCGTCGCGGTCACGCTGTTCTTCCCAAAGGGTATTGGTGGGCTGTTTGACTATCTGGTGAGGAAAAAGCCATGAGCACGCTCCTTGAGGTCTCTGGCGTTTCGGTCACATTTGATGGGTTTCGAGCTATCAACAACTTGTCGATTGCCATTGGCGAACCGGAACTCCGCGCAGTGATCGGCCCCAATGGCGCTGGCAAGACCACCTTCATGGATATTGTCACTGGCAAGACAAAGCCGGATGAGGGCAAGGTCCTGTGGGGTGAGCGGTCGGTCAATCTGCTAAACTACTCTGAAAGCCAGATTGCCAAAATGGGGATTGGCCGCAAGTTCCAGAAACCCACCGTGTTCGAAGATCAGAGCGTGCGTGACAATCTGGCGATGGCACTGGCCAACAAGCGCGGGCCGTTTTCCGTGCTGATCTGGCGGCCAACGGATCGCGACAGTGCGCGCATCGAGGAACTGGCCGCCGAAGTTGGTCTGTCCGAACGGTTGGATGACAGCGCAGGCATTCTTAGCCACGGACAAAAGCAATGGTTGGAAATCGGCATGTTGCTGGCGCAAGATCCGCGTCTCCTGCTTGTTGACGAGCCAGCGGCGGGCATGACGCCTGCCGAGCGTGAGCACACGACGGATCTGCTGAAACGTGCGGCAAAAACCCGCGCGGTGATGGTGATCGAACATGATATGGAATTCATCCGTCGCCTGAATTGCCGCGTGACGGTGCTGCATGAAGGTTCGGTTCTGGCCGAAGGGTCCCTCGATCATGTGACCGGGAACCAGCAAGTCATTGACGTATATCTGGGGCGCTGAAGAAAATGCTGAAAGTTGAGAATCTGACCCTGCATTACAGCGCTTCGCAGATCCTTTGGGGCGTGTCACTAGAGGCGCGTGTAGGCGCGGTCACGGCGGTGATGGGCACGAATGGCGTTGGAAAGACGTCGCTTCTGCGTGCGATTGCCGGGCGCCATCCGTATTCGGGGGGCAAGATCACGCTTGACGGGCGGGAACTGGATCATCCCAGCGCCGCGCAGGCTGCGCGAGCCGGTATCGCCTATGTACCACAGGGGCGCGAAGTCTTTCCGCTTTTGACCGTGACCGAAAACCTGCAAACGGGGTTTGCCTGCCTGCCGCGTGCGGATCATAAGATTCCCAAGCGCATCTACGAGTTGTTCCCTGTGCTGGAGCAGATGAAGCACCGGCGCGGGGGCGACTTGTCGGGGGGGCAGCAACAGCAACTCGCCATTGCGCGTGCGCTGATTGCACGGCCCAAGGTGCTACTGCTGGACGAACCGACCGAGGGCATCCAGCCCAATATCATCAAGCAGATCGGCAAGGTGATCGAGTTGTTGCGCGAGGAGGGCGAAATCGCGATTGTGCTGGTCGAGCAGTTTTTCGATTTTGCCTATGGGTTGGCTGATGAGTTCTGTGTGCTCAATCGCGGCGAGGTAGTGCTGGCGAAACCCGCAAGCACAGTGACACGGCAGGAAATACTCGAACGTGTGTCGATCTGAGCTTTTGGGGTGCACTAATCTGTGACGACTGACCTTGGAAAAACCTGACTGCAGGCATTTGGTTCTGTGGTAATCTGCGCGCATAAAGCGAGGCCCGAATCTCGCCAGAGGCAGTCATAAGAGCACACCCATGTGGATTCACATTCCGTTTGTCGCCGCGATGTTCCTTGTCGCGTTCCAGACATCTGCGCAGGCGAAAGCCACGCAATGCACCACCAATATCGATGGTGAACCCGTCAAGATCATCTATCACCCCGATGATCCGACGTTTTCGTCCTTCCGCGAACGCTGGTTCAGCCGCAGTAGCACTTGCCCGGGCGCGGTCGTTATCACCTATCTGATGCCGGATCTGACGGCCGATGAGCGTGCGGTGTTCTGTGCGAATTACGACGCTGACACGCGCAGCTATTCGCAACCCGCGCATGGGCCCCGTGATGCTTTCGGGCGCTGCACCGAACCCTCCAGAACCTGCAAGCTGGTCAACACCACCAAGGCCGAAGCGATGGCGCTGATGGGGCTGGGACAGCAGGCCGAAAGTGTCAGTCTGCGCGACCGGCTGGGGACAACACTCTCTGCTGTTACCCATAGCTCCGGTGCAATGATCCTGTCGGGCAATGGTGCCGCCTTGGCCAGTTTCGCGGCCCAGACTGGCGCAGTGCTGGCCAGCCCGGCGGTTATGGCGGGGGCAGTGGCGTCTGTCGTGGTGGTCGGTGGCGCTGTCTATCTGTGCAGCGACTGATCGCAGATTGCCAACTTGCCTGATCGGAGCGGTGGCGCGTGTGTTCGGCACGTCAAGACCTGGCCCTGACCCCGGCGCGCCTTTGTCTATTGCGCGGCGGTGCTGTGCTGTAGGCCGAAAACCCAGTGCGGCGATCGTAGTGTAGGCAGATGCAGGTGGCAGTAATCGTGCGGCGCAAGAACCGCAGGAAACTCTGCAAATGAATTAAATGGTGGGCGATAACGGATTTGAACCGCTGACATCTTCGATGTGAACGAAGCGCTCTACCGCTGAGCTAATCGCCCCACGGGCTGTTCTCTACTCTGACCAAATAGCTAGCGCAAGCCCTTCCAAGGGTGTTTTGGCCAAGTTTGCCCTGCGCTGAATAGCGCAGGGCAAAACTGTCTCTTACAGATCAATGCGCGGCGCGTGGCGCCTCGGACTTGGTTTCCCCCGCAATCCGGGCAAGGCGCGCGGCCTCATCGGCAGCATCGTCCCATTCCATGGGCACAGGCTGGCGCACAAGAGCGTGCTTGATCACATCGCGGACATGCGAAACGGGGATGATCGTCAGCCCTTCTTTCACATTGTCAGGGATTTCCGGCAAGTCTTTGGCGTTTTCCTCTGGGATCAGGACTGTTGTGATCCCACCCCGCAACGCGGCGAGGAGTTTCTCTTTCAACCCGCCGATGGCCAGCACATTGCCACGCAGCGTGACTTCGCCCGTCATGGCCACATCCTTGCGCACTGGAATTTGCGTCAGCACCGACACGATGGATGTCACCATTCCCACGCCAGCGCTTGGCCCGTCTTTGGGGGTGGCACCTTCGGGAACGTGAACATGGATATCCAGCGCATCGAATTTCGGCGGTGCGACACCGATTTGCGGCGCGATCGAGCGGACAAAGGAGCTGGCCGCATCAATCGATTCCTTCATCACGTCACCCAGTTTGCCCGTGGTCTTCATCCGACCTTTACCCGGCAGTTTCAGCGCCTCGATCTGCAACAACTCGCCGCCCACCTGTGTCCAGGCCAGGCCGGTGACAACGCCGATCTGGTCTTCCTTTTCGGCCAGCCCGTAGCGGTGCCGCGGAACGCCAAGGAAATCCGCCAGATTGTCGCGTGCGACGATCACGCTTTCTGCTTCTTTCTTCACGATTTTCGTGACCGCCTTGCGGGCAATCTTATTGAGTTCGCGTTCCAGATTCCGCACACCAGCTTCGCGCGTGTAGCGGCGCAGGATTTCGGTGATGCCAGCGTCCGAGATGGTCAACTCGCCCTTGCGAAGCCCGTGGTTCTTGACGGATTTGGGGAACAGATGGCGGCGGGCGATTTCCAGCTTCTCGTCTTCCGTATAGCCCGACAGGGGGATGATTTCCATCCGGTCCAGAAGTGGGCCTGGCATGTTGTAGCTGTTCGCAGTGGTCAGGAACATGACATTCGACAGGTCATACTCAACCTCCAGATAGTGATCCACGAAGGTCGAGTTCTGTTCCGGATCGAGCACTTCCAGCATGGCCGACGCCGGATCGCCACGGAAATCCTGACCCATCTTGTCGATTTCATCGAGCAGGATCAGCGGGTTTGTGGTCTTGGCTTTTTTCAGCGCCTGAATGATCTTGCCAGGCATCGAGCCGATATAGGTCCGCCGGTGGCCACGAATCTCGGATTCGTCGCGGACGCCGCCAAGGCTAATGCGGATGAACTCGCGACCTGTGGCTTTTGCGACCGAGCGGCCCAGCGAGGTCTTGCCCACACCGGGAGGGCCGACAAGGCACATGATCGGGCCTTTCAGCTTGGCAGAACGCGATTGTACTGCCAGATATTCGACGATACGTTCCTTGACTTTGTCGAGGCTGTAATGATCCGCATCGAGCACCTTCTGCGCATGGCCAAGGTCTTTTTTGACGCGGCTTTTCACACCCCATGGGATTGCCAACATCCAGTCCAGATAATTGCGCACCACAGTCGCTTCGGCTGACATGGGCGACATGGATTTCAGCTTCTTCAATTCGGCTTCGGCTTTTTCGCGCGCTTCCTTGCTGAACTTCGTCTCTTTGATACGATTTTCCAGCTCAGCGACTTCGTTCTGGCCATCCTCGCCGTCGCCCAACTCTTTCTGAATGGCCTTCATTTGCTCATTCAGATAATACTCGCGCTGCGTGCGTTCCATCTGGGATTTCACGCGCGTCTTGATCTTGCGCTCGACCTGCAGAACAGACAATTCACCCTGCATCAGCGCATATATTTCCTCCAGCCGCGAGGCTGTGTTCTCGATTTCAAGCAATTTCTGCTTTTGCTCAACCGTCGCGCCAAGATGGCCAGCCGCAAGATGCGCCAATTCGGACGCGCCCGTGGTCTCGGCGATCGCGGCAACAGCTTCGTCAGGGATATTCTTTCGTACTTTGGCGTAGCGTTCAAATTCGATCTGGACTGTGCGCATCAGGGCGGTTGTGGCGGCACTGTCACCTGCAATGTCCGGCATTTCTTGCGTAAGGGCTTCGAAATAGTCGGCGTTGGACACAAACTCTTCGATCCGAACGCGTGTGCGCCCTTCGACAAGCACTTTGACAGTGCCATCTGGCAGTTTCAGCAATTGCAGAACATTCGCAAGCACCCCCACCCGGAAGATATCATCCGCTCCGGGGTCTTCTTGCATGTGGTCTTTCTGAGAGACCAACAGGATTTGCCGATCTTCAGCCATGACCGCTTCGAGCGCGCGCACCGACTTTTCGCGTCCTACAAAAAGCGGCACGATCATATGCGGAAACACAACCATGTCGCGCAGGGGCAAAACGGGCGAACTGTTCTTCTGCGACATTTCAATCATCCTTATCATCTGCGCACTGGTTTATGCGCGTTGATCTCAATTTGGGCGCTGACGCACAGGGTTTCAAGCGCGAGTTTTCGCGCTGCGGAGATAGGAGCTGTGCAAAGCTGCGCATGCGAGCCTTGCAACGGATATAGTGTCCTTGGCGGGATACAGGTAGGGTGCAGTTTCAGAGGATTCGGCCTTTTGCGCCGATTTCCCAAAACTGACTTGATCGCTGCCCGTCAGGAAGTGTTCCGTACTTATTGCATCCCAGCGCAATGGAACTGTCATGAAGTTCTGTGAAACACTTGCGAGGTATTGGTAGGCTTGTTTCACTGGGGTTCCGGCATGGCCGGAACCCCACTCACCCACGTGCCCTTCACGTCACGGGAAGAATCAAGCTCCGGTCTCCTGACCAGATGCTTTAGTTTGGCGTGGCCCGTGCTTCTGCGCAATAGGATTCAATTCTGAATTTTACTCAAATGCCATCTTTCAGGGGTAAACGCTTTCCTTGCCGAAATGCTTGGTCAGCAGGTAGTAGACAACAGCACGATACTTGTTGCGCTCGGATCGGCCATATTGCTCTATGACCGCGTCAATGGCAGCGGATAACTCATCACTGTCGGGTAGGCCAAGTTTCTTCATCAGGAAGCTGCGCCGCACAGTGTCCAATTCGTGTTGCTGTGTCGCTGCGACTGTCGCTGCATCCGCGTCATATATGGATGGTCCGCAGCCAATGGTTACTTTTTTGAGCAGGTCCATGTCAGGCTCCACGCCGCATTTTTCACGCAGGTCAGAGGCATATCTTTCAATTAGTTCGTCACGGCGTCCCATTACTTTCTCCCAGTCCCTTGTTACACACTTTTTGTCACGCAGCTGCGTGCAGTGCGAAGACTGGAAGAGAATCCTGATAAAACCAAGAAAAAAGGCGCTCTGTGGCAGTTTTTCACTTCAGAGCATGCGCAATAGCTGCGGTGTAGGCCAGCCATCGGCGGGCAACCCAAGTTGCGCCTGTACATCCTGAACAGCGGCACGGGTGTTCGCCCCAAGGATGCCGTCAACCGCACCCACATTCAGTCCGCGCTGAGTCAGCTTTTGCTGTAATTGGCGCATCTGATCTTGATTGAGGCCAGTTTCGGGGTTGCCTGCCTGATAGACAGGCGCACCTTGCAGGCGTGTGGCAAAGTAGGCGGCAGTCGTCACATAGATGAAGCTCTGGTTCCACTCAAACAACACGCGGTAATTGTGAAACACCATGAAGGCCGGGCCGCGATGGCCCTGCGGCATGATGATGGACGCTCGCATGTTGCCGGATGGCAGGCTGCCATGTGTGGGCCTTATGCCCATCTGCACCCATTCGCTGACCGGGCGCTCGGTGCGCAGCCCTGATTGGCGCAGATCAAACTGTTGTGGAATGGCGACTTCATGCATCCAAGGCTCGTTTGCGCGCCAGCCCTTTGCGCGCAGCATTGATGCGCCAGACATGATTGAATCCGGGATAGAGCGCCTCAGGTCGATGCGTCCATCACCGTCACCATCGACCGCGTGATTGATGATATCAGACGGCAGTTTCTGCACCATGCCGATTTCGCCGGCCCACGCACCCTGCATCGTCCTTGGGTCCAGATCGCCGCGACGGTGCATTTCCAGCGCTGCAAACACCTGTGGCCGGAAAAGGTCAGGGCGGCGACAGTCATGTGCAAGAGTCACAAGCGCATTAACAGTATTGAAATCGCCCTGCACTGCGCCGAAATCCGTCTCGAAGGCCCAGAAGGCCAGCAGAATACCGGGGCTGACGCCGAATTGACTTTGCGCACGATCAAACAGCGCGCGGTGGCGGTCATAGTTCGCACGCCCTGCATTCATTCGGTTTTGAGAAATCAGCGCCCGCGAGAAATCCAGAAACGGGCGCTGGAAGATGCCTTGGCGACGATCCGCATTGATGACGGCCTGATTGAACTGCACGCCCCGAAAGAAGTTATCCACCAGTGCACGGTCATAGCCGCGCTGCACTGCCTCAGATTTCAGCCCTTCGACAAAATTGTTGAAATTTCCGCCGCAACTTTGTGCCTGTACCACAGACGAAAAGCCTACAGAAAAAATGGTCGCCAGAACCGGGAGAATACGCATGCTGCCCTCATCACAATGATTTTGCGCCAAGTTAACCGAAGCTTGCGGCGCAGGAAATCGCATTTGCGTGATGAGGGCAGCGCGATCACGTCAAAGCTGATCGCGCTCATGCGCTGCGTTGAGATCCAGCACCGGGTTGATCGGGATGATCCGGTTTGGATTAATCGTGTCGTGGCTATAGTGGTAGTGCCGCACGATATGATTCAGGTTAACCGTCTCGGCCACGCCCGGATGCTGATAGAGATCGCGCGTGTAGGCCCAGAGCGCCGGATAATCCACGATGCGGCGACGGTTGCATTTGAAATGCAGATGATAGACGCTGTCAAAGCGTATAAGCGTGGTAAACAGCCGCCAGTCAGCTTCAGTCAGACGCTCGCCTATCAGGTAACGTTGGCCGCTTAACCGTTCTTCCAGCCAGTCGAGTGACTCGAACAGTGGTGTGACAGCTTCGTCATAGGCCTCTTGTGTTGTCGCAAAGCCAGACTTGTAAACGCCGTTATTCACTGCATCGTAGACACTATCATTCACTGCATCGATTTCGGTGCGCAGGTCTTCGGGGTAGTAGTCATCCGTGTTCCCGGTAAGATCGTTGAACGCGGAATTGAACATGCGGATAATTTCGGCTGATTCATTCGAGACAATCGTTTCGCGGTGCTTGTCCCACAGAACTGGAACTGTGACGCGCCCGGAAATCTTGGGGTCCGCGCGGGTATATACATCGCGCATGAACTTCGCACCGTGCAGCTTGTCACCCGTGGCGCCGTCGAAACCCGTTGCGAATGTCCACCCATCGTCCAGCATGTCAGGATGCACCACTGACACGTCGATCATGTTGTCCAGTCCCTTGAGGGCGCGGAATATCAGCGTGCGATGTGCCCATGGGCAGGCGAGCGACACATAGAGATGATACCGCCCAGCCTCAGCTTTAAACCCACCTTCGCCGGACGGGCCGGCGCTGCCATCTGCTGTTACCCAATTGCGAAACCGCGATGTGTCGCGCTTGAACGCACCGCCGGTTTTCTTGGTGTCATACCACTCGCTTGACCATTCGCCTTCGACCAGTTGGCCCATCTTGAAACTCCTTTTTCCATTGCTGTGGAAATGGCCTTGAAGGACCGGAAGTACAATCTGCACCTGAGCGCAGGGGCTGTGCGCGCCCTACTGCAGATCGCCGAAAGCGTGCTGCAACCGCGCGACGGCATCCTCAATCACGGATCGCGGGGCGCCCAGATTGAACCGCAGCCAGCTTGTGCCCCCAGTGCCGAATGTGGGGCCGTGATTGGCAGCGATCCGGGCCTCACGTTCCACCCGTTCGGTAAACTCTGGCACATCAATGCCGGTTCCTGCGAAATCGACCCACGCCAGATAGGTTGCCTGCAGCGGCATGGATTGCAGGCCGGGAATGGCCTTGATCCCTTCATCAAAGACACGCCGGTTGCCGTCCAGATAGGTGCACAGTGCGTCCACCCATTCTGCCCCCTCTGGGGAATAAGCGGCCGTGACAGCGGCCAGCCCGAAGGAGTTGGGCGAGATGCCCATAGCTGCGAGAGTGCCTGCAAATTGCTGGCGCAACCTGTCGTCCCCGATGATGACATTGCCGCAATGCGTGCCCGCCAGATTGAATGTCTTGGAGGCAGCGGTCAGCATGACCAGCCGATCCTGTATGTCTGGTGCAGCGAGGGGCATCGCCGTGTGACTATGCCCCGGCATGATAAGATCATGATGTATCTCATCAGACA
>SKGU01000006.1 GCA_007117255.1 Natronohydrobacter sp.
GATGCCATGCGGTTGAATTTGCGCAACATGTGGGCGCGGCTGGCCCTGACGCGTGCGGATGTGCAGACGCTGCACGGGATGCTGCGTCAGATCGTGCGGGGGCGTCAGGACAAATCGTGATCTGGTAGGGTGCGTGCTCAGCACGCACCCCACGTTCGCGCCGCGCGCATCGCATGACATGGGCAATGCGACAGTGCGTTCGCTTGAACAGGGCGCGCCGACAGACTAGCTTGCGCCGCAGACAGACAGGAGCGCCGAATGGCCAAGAAACGCGCGATATTCGAGGAAGTGGATGCCAGCAAGGTTCAGGGAAAGACACCTCTCGCGACAGGAAGCATAGACCGCCATCCCAAGGGGGCGCGCCGTGCGATACGGCTTTGGCTGATGTCGCTTTTCGCGCTGGTCTGCGTGATGATCGTTGTGGGCGGCATGACGCGTCTGACCGATAGCGGATTGTCGATCACCGAATGGCGGCCTGTGACCGGGGCCATTCCGCCAATGTCTGATGCGATGTGGCAGGAAGAATTCGACAAATACCGTCAGATTGACCAGTATCAACTGGTCAATCGCGGCATGTCGTTGCAGGAGTTCAAGGTCATCTACTGGTGGGAATGGGGCCATCGCCAGCTTGGCCGGGTGATTGGTCTGGTCTGGGCCGCTGGCTTTTTGTTCTTCTGGCTGAGCAAACGCATCCCGACAGGTTGGACGCCGCGCCTGCTTGGGCTCGGTGCCTTGGGCGGAGTACAGGGCGCGATCGGCTGGTGGATGGTGGCTTCTGGCCTGAATGAGGGGATGGTGGCTGTCGCCTCTTACCGACTGGCCACGCATCTGGGTCTGGCTTTCGTCATCCTGGGTTTGATCGCCTGGTACAGCTTTCTTCTGAACCGGCCAGAATCCGATTTGATTGCGGCGCGCCGCGGACGTGAAGCGAAGCTGTTTTCCATGTCCACGGGGCTGATGCATTTTGCCTTTCTGCAAATCCTGCTGGGCGCATTGGTCGCGGGTATCGATGCCGGGCGCGGCTATACGGATTGGCCGTTGATGAATGGGGTATTCGTGCCGCCGGAATTGCTGGCAATGCAGCCCTTGTGGGTCAATTTTTTTGAAAACCCGGCGACGACCCAATTCATTCATCGTATGGCGGGGTATCTGCTGGCGGCTTTCGCAGTCGTGGTCTGGTTGCGGGGGCGTAAATCCAGTCATTCCGCAACCCGAAGTGCCTTTAACGCGATGATTGTCGTCATGGCCGCGCAGATTGTCCTTGGCATCGTCACGGTGCTTCATGCCGCGCCATGGCAGCTGGGGATCGCGCATCAGGCCACGGCGGTATTGCTCTGGGTGCTGATCATCCGCGCGCGGCATCTGGCGCAGTATCCCCGCTTTGACAATTTGCGCGGGCAAGGGGCACGCGCATGAGTGGTTACAACGAGCTGATGTGTTTTGTGCGCCAGACGGAAGCCTTGTCGCAAGCGGCTGGCCGTCTTGGGTGGGACCAGCAGACAGTCATGCCGCGCGGCGCGAATGCGCAGCGCTCTGAGGAAATGGCTGCGCTGGAAGAGGTGCTGCATGCGCGTCGCACTGATCCGCGCCTTGGCGAGTGGCTGGAGGTTGCTCAGGCCCCCGATGAGGCCGCTGCCGCCAATCTGCGTGAATTGCGCCGGGACTATGCGCGCCATGCAAAAGTGCCTGCACGGCTGGCTGCGGAACTCGCACGCCTGACGCCGCTTGCGCAATCAGCTTGGGAAGATGCGCGCGCGGCGGGGGATGTCGCGGCTTTCGTGCCGTGGCTGTCGCAGATGATTGCACTGCGCCGCGAAGAGGGACAAGCCATTGCGGATGGTGGCGACCCTTATGATGCGCTGATGGCCGATTATGAGCCGGAGACAGATTCCGCCACTGTAGCGGCGATTTTTGACAGTATGCGCCCGCGTCTTGTGGCGCTGCGCGAATCGATACTGGGGGCGGATACGCCGCCTGCATTGACGGGGCAGTTCCCGCAGGCGGAGCAAATGCGTCTGTCTCGCAAGCTGGCTGAACAGTTTGGCTATGATTTCACCCGTGGACGCATCGATCTGGCTGTGCATCCCTTCTCTTCGGGATCGGGCGACGATGTGCGCATCACCACGCGGGTAGATGAGCGCGATCCGTTCAACTGCCTGTATTCCACGCTGCATGAAGTGGGGCATGGGGCTTACGAGCAGGGCGTGGATGCAGCGCATTTGCTGACGCCCATCGGGCGCGGGGCGTCCATGGGCGTGCATGAAAGCCAGAGCCGGATTTACGAAAATCAGCTTGGTCGCTCTGCCAGCTATTGTTACTGGCTGTTTGGGGCCATGACGTCAGAGTTCGGCGCGCTGGCTATCGCGGATGCCGAGGCGTTCTACGCTGCCGTCAACCGTGTGACCAAAGGCTATATCCGCACAGAGGCGGATGAGGTGCAATACAATCTGCATATCATGCTGCGCTTTGATCTTGAACGCGCGCTGATCCGCGGAGATCTATCCCCAAACGCGCTGGAAGAGGCATGGAATGCCCGTTTTCAGGAGGATTTCGGCTATCCTGTGGACAAGCCCGCAAATGGCGTTTTGCAGGACGTGCATTGGGCTGTGGGGCTGTTTGGCTATTTTCCGACCTATGCGCTGGGCAATCTCTATGCGGGCTGTCTGCATAAGGCCATGCGGGTGGCTTTGCCTGATCTTGATGCGCAGTTGCGCGCAGGTGATCTTGCTCCGGCAACCGGCTGGTTGCATGAGAATCTGCAGCGATTCGGGGCGCTGCGCAGCCCGCGTGACACGATTGCAAACGCCTGCGGCTTTGCCCCTGATGCAGACCCTTTGATGGTATATCTGGAAGAGAAGTTCAGCGCTCTTTATCGGCTTTGATCTGATCGGCGCCCTTCAGGGGCAAGAGCAACCGTGCCCGCAGACCGCCCAGGTTGGGGCTGTCATCAAGTTCAAGCGCGCCCGCATGGGCGCGCGCGGCCTCTGTCACGATTGCCAGCCCCAACCCGACGCCCCCGCTCTCGGAATTTCGCGCAGCATCCAGTCGCACGAATGGATCGCAAGCACGGTTGCGCTCGTCTTCTGGTATGCCGGGGCCGTTGTCCTCAACCGTGATGCGCAGCCAACCCTTGTGTGTATCTCGGCTTACCTCAACCCGTGTGCCGTGACGCAGAGCATTACTGATCAGATTGTCAAGCGCACGGCCAAGCGCCCCGGCCTGCATAAACATGTCTGGCGGGGCTGGCTTTGCAAGAAAAAGACCGATTTCATGACCCGCTGTGCGGTAGCGTTCCACCAAATCGAAAATCAGGGCATCAGGATCGATGAGTTGCCCCGTTTCGGTCATTTGGCCACGCGTGTAATCGAGGAACCGCTCCAGCCGTGTTTCAAGATCGATGATCTCGGTTTCCAGTGCCGCTGTCTCTTCCGAGTCGTCCATCATCGACAGGATAAGCCGCATGCGCGTCAACGGTGTGCGCATGTCATGGCTGACGCCTGACAGCATGATCTGTTGTTGTGTGCGCTGACGCTCTAAACGGTTGCGCATGTCGATGAAGGCCAGCGCTGCTGCGCGGATCTCGCGCGCGCCAGACGCCCGGAAAGCGACCCGTTCGCCGCGCCCATAAGCTTCGGCCGCCGCCCCTAGCCGACGGATGGGCCTGACCTGAAGGCGCAGGAATTGAAAGGCGATCAGTGTCATCAGCGCCGAGGCAAGAAACACGATGACCAGTAACTGATGCGGGTTCGACGTGGTCACAAGCGCGCGCGGCAGGTGCAATTCCAAGACGCCATGACGCGTCTGAAGCCAGATGCTGATATTGCCGGCCTCGCGTGATAGATCGCTTCTTAGTATCTGCGGGAACTCGGTGTTCAATGTGCGCAACACCTCGCCCGCGGCAAGATCAAGCATATCGCTGCCGATGTTTTCCGGCGGAAGGGGGGCGGGCAGGGCAATCCCGATGTTCAGAGCGTTCACAAGATCAGCCAGCTCTGCAAGAACAGCATCGGCATCCGGATTTTGCTCCAGCCGGTCGACCAGCACATGCAAGCTATGCGCTGTGTTGGTCGTCAGCTGCGTGGTCACACGCTCGTAATGTCGCTGGATGAACACAACGGACAGAACGATCTGAATGACAATGATCGGCACGATCAGAATCAGCACTGCCCGCCCGTAGAAACTGGCTGGGAAAAGATGCTTGTAACTGCTGCGCGCCATTCCGGAAGGATATGCAAGCTTGTGCTGCGCGACAAGCGGCAGCTGTGGCATTCGGCAAGATTGGGTGCGAATATGTCTTCCCCCGACTGGCGCAGACGCGTTAGCGTGACGGTATGATCAAGATCGCCAACCCGGAACCCTTTCTGCGCGTGATCCGCGCACCCAATCCGTCACCGCTGACCGGGGACGGGACGAATACCTATATCATTGGGCAGGACGATCTTTGCGTGATCGACCCCGGCCCGGACAATGACCAGCATCTGGCGGCAATCCTTGGAGCGCTTGCCCAGGGCGGACAACTGCGAGCAATTCTGGTTACACATGCCCATCTGGATCACTCTCCCTTGTCGCGCGCCCTGGCCCGTGAAACCGGTGCTCCGGTCTACGCCTTCGGCAACCACCTTGCCGGGCGTTCGGCGCGGATGAATGCCCTGGCCGCCACCGCAATGGTAGGCGGGGGCGAGGGCACGGACATCGAATTCCGGCCCGATCAGCTGGTTAAGGACGGCGGCTCTATTGCGCTGGGGCCAGATCAGATCACAGCGATCTGGACACCGGGACATTTTGGCAATCATCTTTGCTTTGCGTGGCGGGGGGCCGTGTTCAGCGGTGATCATGTCATGGGGTGGTCAACAACACTGGTTTCTCCGCCGGATGGTGACTTGTCGGCGTATATGGCTTCGCTTGACAAGCTGGAAGACATGCAGCCGCGGGTGCTCTATCCTGGTCATGGCGCACCGATTCCTGACCCAGCCCAGAGGATTGCATTTCTGAGGGCGCATCGCTTGCAACGAGAGGCTGAAATACTTGCCTGTCTGTCGCAAGGGGACTGCATGGTGGAAGAGATCGTACAGCAAGTCTATCGTGACCACCCTGTCTCACTGCACCATGCTGCTGCGCGCAATGTATTCGCACATCTGATCGATCTGGAGGCGAGAGGCGTGGTCGAGGCCCTGCCGGAACTGGGTCAGACGGCCAGATTCAGGCATATTCGAAGAGGTTAGAAAATTCCGCGAAATCGCTCTGGACGCCTCTCTCAACTGTTGTTATAGAGCGCTCAATTCCGGCGTAGCTCAGCGGTAGAGCAGTTGACTGTTAATCAATTGGTCGTAGGTTCGATCCCTACCGCCGGAGCCAAA
>SKGU01000225.1 GCA_007117255.1 Natronohydrobacter sp.
ATGGCGTCGATCAGCAATTCTGGTATCCCGCAGAGCCCAAAGCCCCCCGCCGCAATCGTCATGCCGTCAAACAACAGCCCATCCAGCGCCTCATGCGCGGAGCCGTAGACCTTTTTCATGCGGCTTGTTCCTTCTCCGGACCGGCCCATAGACCGAGAATATTGCGTGCCTGCCGCCATGTGGCGACGGGGCGTTCATGCTTGCCGCAGAGCTCCACCACGCGCTGCACCAAGGCCGCATTGGATGGCGCGAGCCTGTCACGATCCAGCCGCACATTGTCTTCCAGCCCTGTGCGTGCATGTCCGCCCGCCGCCACGGCCCAGTCGTTCAGCGTGGCCTGCTGCGCGCCAATCCCCGCCGCACACCACGGCGCATCCGCCCCGAACAGGCGCTGCACTGTTCGGATGTAATAATCGAACACGTCACGATCCACTGGCATGGCGTTTTTTACGCCCATCACGAATTGCACATAGGGCACCTGCGCGATCTGACCCGCCTGCCACATCTGATGCGCTTTCAGGATGTGCGAGAGGTCAAACGCCTCGATCTCCGGCTTCACATCATGGGCCAACATTTCCGCCGCCAGCCAATCCACCAGATCAGGCGGGTTTTCATAGACGCGGGTCGGAAAATTGTTCGACCCCACCGAGAGTGAGGCCATGTCAGGCCGCAGCCCCAGCATTGCCCCGCGCACCTGCCCTGCGCCAGAGCGGCCACCGGTCGAGAACTGGATGATCATGCCGGGGCAGTGCTTTTCCAGCCCCTCTTTCAGCGCCGCGAACTTTTCGGGGTCAGATGACGGCGTCTGATCGTCATTGCGCACATGAGCATGCACGATGCTGGCACCTGCCTCGAAAGCCTCATGTGTGGATTCGATCTGTTCACTGACCGTGATCGGCACAGCGGGATTGTTGGTCTTGGTGGGCAGCGAGCCGGTGATGGCCACGCAGATGATACAAGGGTTGGACATGGCAAGACCTCAGGCAGCTTTGGCCGCACCCGCGGGCATCCGCGCGAGGGCATCAATGAAGAAGGGGCGGAAGCCTGCGGGGTGCTCGCTCATCGGGAAATGGCCCAACTCATCCATCACCGCGAGCGTCGCGCCGGGGATCGCATCAGCCGTGCGCTTGGCATCCTCAGGCGTGCAGGTCAGATCATAAGCGCCCACGATCAGATGCACCGGCGTTTGGCCCGTGTCGATCTGCGGCAGGCGTGCGATCAGACTGTCATCGCGGGTGTAAAAGCTCAGATCGCCGCGAAACACGCCCGGCCCGGATTGCATGAACATCCACAGCGTATTCCAGCGCTCTGCCTCGGGCGCATAGGGCGAGATATTGGCCGACACCAGCGCCGCGCCCATCTCTCCGCCATGCGCATCAGGGCGGTGGAACCAGTCGATATCATACCAGGCGGGTTGGAAATCAGATGCTTCAATCGCGATGAAACCGCTGAAGCGGTCGGCATGCAGAGCCGCGAGTTGCAGCGCAATGCGCCCGCCCATCGAACAGCCTGCCAGAACCGGGCGGTCGAGGCCCAGTGCATCAACCACGGCCAGAACAGTCTTGATATAGGCCTCGGTCGTCAGCAGGTATTCTTCGGTCTGAACCCCTTCGGGCGGTAGTGATTTCCCATGCCAGGGCATGTCGAACGCAATCAAACGGTTCTGCGCCGTGATCTCGGCATCGTTCATCAAGTGCCGCCATTGCCGCGTATCCGCGCCTGCTGTGTGCAGGCACAGCACCGGGCGGCCTTGGCCTGCGCTCTCGAAATAGATGCGGCGGGGCGCACCTGCGACCGTGACGGTTACATATTGCCCGATGATCGACTCGATGCTCATGCTGCGCCCCCTTCTGCGCGTGCCAGCGCCATCACTTCCTTGAAAAACCGCAGGTTCTTGACCAGACACAGAATGTCCCCGTCGATCCGGCCGCGCCCGATCTTCACCAGTCCGAAAATGTCGTGAAAGCCGGGTGCGGGGCGCGACTGCCAGAACTGGCGCAGCGCGTCGGCATCCGTGCGCAGCGCGAAGCGCCAAGGCGTCTTGCGGCTGGGGCCCTCGGCAATCTCGACAAGATGGCCCTTGTCGAAGGTCAGATAGACCTCTTGACCTTCTACCTCGATCAGCACGGTTTCGGAGAACAGCCGCCCCAGTCGCAGCAGATGCGGGCGGTCCTCCAGTTGCGTTTGCAGCGCGCGAAATGTCTCGATCACGGTTATCCTCCCATGCATACACTTGCGCCTTGGTGGCATGAGCCGATTGCGCTGCGCCATGCCCGCGCAGGTATGGGGCGATACCCGGCAGAGCAGCGCATGCGCTTTCGGTATCACCCGATACCGCCGCAGGCATTGGTTTGGGGGCCGAGCTGACCCACAACAGCACAGCGCCGGATGAGGAGGCTTGTCCGGATCGATACACACCCACAACCCTGAGGAGGAGATCATGGGGACTGTAACTCTGGACAATATCACCGATGTGGTGGTCGCGAGCCTTGGCAAGCATGGCGAGATCACGGACCGCCAGCGCGAGATCATGACCTCGCTGGTCAAGCATCTGCACGGCTTCTGCAAAGATGTGAAGTTGCAGCATGGCGAGTTTCTGGCAGGTTGCGATTATCTGAAGCGCGCAGGCCAGACCTGCGACGAGAACCGCCAGGAATTCATCCTTCTGGGCGATATTCTGGGCGTTGAAGTCCTGGTCGATATGCTGACCAATGTTGTCGATGGCAATGAGAGCGAATCCACAGTGCTGGGGCCGTTTTACCGTGAAAACCCGCCTGTGCTGCCCAAAGGCGCGTCCACGATCCTCAAGCATTACGACAACGAGGAAACGGTTTACTATGAAGGCCATATCCGCGACGCGTCGGGGAAGGGTCTGGCAGGCGTGACGCTGGATGTCTGGGAAGATGCGCCCAACGGCGTCTATGAAAACCTTGACCCCGACCAGCCCGAATACAACCTGCGCGGCCGGTTTGAAACCGATGAGAACGGCCATTACGCTTTTGTCGCGGTGCGTCCGGTGCCTTATCCGATCCCGGATAATGAAACGGCGGGCGAGTTGTTGCGCTTCATGGGCCACCACCCGAACCGCCCCGGCCATATGCATTTCATCATCTCAAAGCCCGGCTTCCGTCCGCTGATCAGCCAGATCTATGACGCCGATAGCGACTGGCTGCATGATGACAGCGTGTTTGCCGTCAAGGACAGCCTGATCGGCAAGTTCAATCCTGCCCCCGAAGGCATGGGCACGGACCTGCATTTCAGCTTCGATTTCACGCTGAAAGCCGATGTCGATCAGAAGGCCGTTGCGGCGGAATGATCCCCCTCTTCCTGTCGACTGGAAGCCCCCATACAAGTGGGGGCTTTTTTAATGGCCGGAACCGGCTACTGTTTGCGAATTGGGGGGCGCCGATGAATTTCCGACAATTGACCTACTTTATTGCCGTGGCCGAAGAGCTGCATTTCGGGAGGGCCGCCGAACGGCTGGACATGGCCCAACCCCCGCTCAGCCGTCAGATCAAACAGTTGGAGGACGAGTTGGGCGCGGTCCTGTTCAACCGGGGCCGGAGCGCTATCACATTGACGCAGGCGGGTGAGCGGCTGCTGGAGCGCGGGCGGTCGATCCTGCGGCAGATGGAGGACGCAAAACTCGAAGTGCGCCGCCTTGGGCAAGGGGCGGAAGGGCGGCTGCGCATCGGCTTCGTGGGGTCTGCCACTTTCGGCATTCTGCCCAATATCGTGAAGTCCTTCCGCGCGCATTTCCCTGAGGTCAATCTGAGTCTGATGCCGATGAACAATGCCCAGCTGCATCGGGCCTTGGTCGCGCGCGAGATTGATGTGGCCTTTGCCCGGCCGGCCCTACAGGACAGCGAGTTCCTGACCCGCGAATTGCTGGAAGAAAAGCTGATCCTTGCGCTGCCCGATGGGATCGACACGGGATCGCGTACTGTGGCCAAGCTGGAACGCTTGCAAACACATTACCTGATCCTCTACCCCGAATTTCCGCGCCCCAGCTATGCCGATATGGTGCTGAAAGCCTGCGAGGACGCGGGCTTTACAGTGCCCTTGCGGATCTGGTGCATGGATTTGCAGACGGCAATCAGCCTTGTGTCGATCGGCGAAGGTGTCTGTATTGTTCCGGAATCAGTTGCAACGGCCAAGCGCAACGGGGTGAAGTTCCTGAAGATCGAGCCGGAAATCGCGCGCACGTCCCTATCGGTCAACACACGGCTGGACGATCAGTCGGTGCATGTGAGCAATTTCATCCGAATTGCCCAGCAGGTTGCAAAAAAGCGGTTCTGAGGGCGGGCAGATTACCTGCCCGCCCCGCGATCACACACCCAGCCAGCGATGCTGCGCCTCTTCATCCGCGCGGATGTCCTGCGCAGAACCCGTCCAGACGATCTGCCCTTTCGACACGATCACCACGTCATCAGCAAGTGATGTGGCAAAGCCGAAATTCTGCTCGACGATGATCATGGGCAATCCTTCGTTGCGCAAGTCCTGCAACTTGTCATGGATCAACTTGACGATGATCGGCGCCAGCCCCTCGGTCGGTTCATCCAGGATCAGCAGGCGCGGGTTCATCACCAGCGCGCGGGCAATGGCCAGCATCTGCTGTTCACCGCCCGACAGCTCCATCCCACCATTGTCCATCCGTTCGCCCAGTCGCGGGAAGAGATCGAGCACCCGCGCAATCGTCCAGCCACCATCCGCGCAAGGGAACCGCCGCGCGGCCAGTTCAAGGTTTTCGCGCACAGTCAGCGAAGGAAAAATGTCGCGCGTTTCTGGCACATAGGCGATGCCTGCGCGGGCGATGTCATAGGGTTTCGCGCCATTGATGGCCCTCCCATCGAAGCGGATTTCCCCAGCTTTCGCGGGCAACAGCCCCATGATGGTTTTCAGCGTCGTGGATTTTCCCGCCCCGTTGCGCCCCAGAATGGCCAGCACGCGGCCCGGCTTTGCTGTCACGGACAGACCGTAGAGAACCTGCGTTTCGCCATATCCGGCGTTAAGTCCCGTCACATCAAGCATCTTCCCAAGCCCCCAGATAAATGTCGCGCAAGAGTTTCGAGCCGCGTGCTTCTTCGGGCAGTCCGTCAAAGACGACCTCGCCATAATTCAGCACTGTGATCGTATCGGCCACGGCAAAGGCCAGATCCATGTCATGCTCGATGATCAGAAGGGTCAAATCACGCGGCAGTCCAGCCAACAGATCATGAAACCCCTTCGCCATCTCTGGCCCAACGCCCGATGTGGGCTCGTCCATCAGCAGCACAAGTGGCTTTGTGGCCAGCGCCACGCCCACTTCCAACTGACGCCGCACCCCATAGCTGATTTC
>SKGU01000278.1 GCA_007117255.1 Natronohydrobacter sp.
CGCAGTATCTTGATATTTCCGTTCCGCCCGGCGTGCGAAAGACGTTCAAGATCGACACGTATCGTCGCGCCTTTGCCTATGTGTTTGCCGGATCGGGTGCATTCGCCGATGCGTCGCAGCCTTCAGGGGTGCTTCTGGAAAAAGAGGTTATGGGCCAGGAGGTTAATATCCGCGACATGTCTGGCGACCGGACATTGATTTGCTTTGGTACAGGCGATGAGGTCACTGTTCAGGCAGGCGAAGAAGGGGTCCGTTTCCTGTTGATTTCGGGCGCGCCCTTGCAGGAACCTGTGGCGTGGCACGGCCCGATTGTGATGAATACAGCCGCCGAAATCCAGCAGGCAATCCGGGATCTGCGCAATGGCACGTTCATTCGCGCGGCACATTAACTACTGTGCGCCCCTGTTCTCGGGGCGCGCAAACACCTATGTCCCGAACTGTCAGCAAGAAGAGGTGTCATGCAGCGGGCGATCATGCGGGTTTCGGGGACAGATGCAGTCAAGTTCCTGCAAGGGCTTGTGACAAACGATTTGCGCAAGTTGCCAGAGGCGGGGATTCTTTATGCCGCCTTGTTGTCACCGCAGGGGAAGTATCTGGCCGATTTTTTCTTGGTTCGCGCTGATGATGGCGTGTTGATCGACGTCGCGGCCCCGATGGCTGATGAGTTGTCGAAGCGTCTGACGCTTTACAAACTCAGATCGGCTGTGACGATAGAACGGATTGATCTGGAAGTAAGCCGTGGGACCGGCCCGGCACCGGATGGTGCATTGCCTGATCCTCGTCATCCCGCGCTTGGGTGGCGGTTGTACGGAACAGCGCTGCCGGATGATGGCACTGACTGGGACGCCTTGCGTGTGGCGTATTGTATTCCAGAAACTGGAATTGAACTTATCCCGAATGAAACGTTCATTCTAGAGGCGGGGTTCGGGCGGCTGCATGGCGCGGATTTCCGCAAGGGCTGCTATGTCGGGCAGGAAGTCACGGCGCGGATGCAGCACAAGACTGAATTGCGAAAGGGATTTGCTACAGTCGAGCTGGACGGGCCGGTCGCGTTTGGTGCAGAAATCTTGTCAGGCGAAGTCAAAGCGGGACGGATCTTCACCCGGTCAGGTGACAGGGCAATTGCCTATCTGCGGTTTGATCGCGCTCGCGCCGCGCTGCACGCGGATGGCGTCGGCGTGATCTGGAAAGGTGCATCAGACGCCGCTTGATTGCCGCCGCATAGCCATGCTAGCCCTAACATGGAACTTGGGGCGAACATGGCAACCCTCTCGAAATTTTCAAATTCCGGCCTTGCTGGTCCGATGCTGGCCCTATGTGCTTTTGGCCTGTTTTCGGCGCATGACGTCGTGGTGAAATCCTTGGGTGGGACGTATAGTCCTGTCCAGATTGTCTTTTTCGGCGTGCTTCTGGGTCTGCCGCTGGCAATGGTCATGCTGATGCGCGACCCGATGGACGGCAATCTGAAGCCGCAACGCCCCGGTTGGTCAGCTTTGCGGACAGCGGCGACTGCGGTGACTGCGGTCAGCGTTTTTTATGCTTTCTCAGTGCTGCCAATGACGCAGACCTATGCAATTCTGTTCGCGACGCCTTTGCTGATAACCATTCTGTCCGTTCCCGTTCTTGGTGAACGCGTTGGCTGGCGGCGCGCAGTTGCGGTGCTGGTCGGGCTGGCGGGTGTGTTGATCGTGTTGCGTCCCGGTCAGGGCGAAGGGTTGAGCCTTGGTCATCTTGCGGCACTGCTCGGTGCTTTTGGCAGCGCGCTGGCGTCAATCATTGTGCGCAAGATCGGGCAGGAAGAGCGCAACGTGGTGCTGCTGCTCTATCCGATGATGGCCAATCTGGTGCTGATGGGGATTGCACTGCCCTTTGTGTATGAGCCGATGCCACTGGCGCATTTTGGCGCGCTGGCACTTATGGCGGCGCTGGCCTTTATCGCCAGTCTGTGCGTGATTGCCGCCTACAAGCGCGCGCCAGCGTTTCAGATCGCGCCCATGCAATATTCGCAGATGATCTGGGCAGTGATTTTCGGCGCGCTGTTTTTTGGCGAAGGTGTTGATGCATTTACCATCGTCGGGGCGGGCGTCATTATTGCCAGCGGCATTTATATCGTCATGCGCGAAGACAAGGCGAATGTATCTGAGAATCGTCCGGTTCTGATGACTCGGACGCGCACCGAAACGGGCACTTATCCGCGCGCCAGCCAGATGGGAAAACTGGACGATGATGCGGATGATCGGCAGCCTTGACCGCGGCGCGTGGGCAACGTCTTTGACGCAGTTGGGAAAATTCCGCTCGCTGGTGCTGGTCTCAGACCCGGAGTGACGCTAAAGACAGCGCGTAAACTCTGGTGATGGGGCCTTCGATGCACAAGCATATTCGCCCGCAACCCGGAATCATGGACATCGCGCTCTACCGTGGCGGATCGTCCAAGATCGCGGGACGCGACGATGTGGTGAAACTCTCGTCAAATGAAAACCCGTTTGGTGCGGGTGATTTGGCGCGTCAGGCTTATGCGCGCGCGGGTCATGACCTGCATCGCTATCCGCCCACAGATCACGCCAATCTGCGCGCGGCGCTGGCCGGGCATTTCGGTCTTGATGCGACGCGCATCATTTGCGGGGCCGGGTCGGATGAGATCATCTCGTTTCTCTGTCAGGCTTATGCCGGGCCGGGCGATGAGGTGCTATATTCGCAGCATGGGTTCCTGATGTACCGGATTTCAGCACTGGCAGCCGGGGCTACCCCGGTGGTGGCTGCCGAACGCGACCGGACAACCGATGTTGATGCGTTACTGGCGGCGGTCAGCGAACGCACGCGCCTTGTATTCATTGCCAATCCGAACAACCCGACCGGAACAATGATCCCGCTGGAAGATGTGGCGCGTCTGGCCAAAGGGCTGCCAAAGCAGGCGCTGCTGGTGCTGGATGGCGCCTATGCGGAATATGCCGAGGGCTATGATGGCGGCGCAGCACTGGTCGATACGCGCCAGAATGTGGTGATGACGCGGACGTTTTCCAAGCTTTTCGGGCTTGGCGGTCTGCGGGTCGGCTGGGGCTATGGCCCACAGCATGTGATCGACGTACTGAACCGGGTGCGCGGCCCGTTCAACCTGTCCAACGTTCAGCTTGACGTGGCCGAGGCGGCTTTGGGTGATGCCGCCCATATCGCGCGCTCGTTGAGCGAAAACGCGCGCCTGCGCGACTGGCTGGCCGAAAAGCTGAATGCGCTGGGCGTGGCCACTGATCTGTCGCTCGCCAACTTCGTGCTGGCGCGATTCCGTGATGCTGAACAGGCAGCGGCCTGCAATGCAGCGCTGATGGCCGAAGGGCTGATCGTGCGTCAGGTCGAAAGCTATGGCTTGCCCCACGCCTTGCGCATCACAGTTGGCGACGAATCGGCCTGCCGCCGTGTGGCGCATGTGATCGGGGCCTTTATGGAGACGCAGAGATGAGCGTGATTTACCAGCGCGTTGCTTTCATCGGGCTGGGTCTGATCGCCTCTTCCATGGCGCATGCCATACGCCGTTCCGGTTTGGCGGTCACAACGACTGGCACGGCACGTTCAGCGGATACGCGCAAGGTCGCCCGTGAGATCGGTCTTGTAGACCAAGTCTTCGACACGGCCGCAGAAACCGTCAAGGGCGCAGACCTTGTTGTTCTCTGCGTTCCGATGGGGGCCATGGGGACGGTCGCCGAAGAAATCGCCCCACATCTGGAGCCGGGCGCAACGCTGACGGATGTGGGCTCGGTAAAGCAGGCCGTGATCGACGCCGTGACGCCCTTTCTGCCACAAGGCGTGCATTTCATTCCGGGCCATCCGCTGGCCGGGACAGAACATTCCGGCCCCCGCGCAGGCTTTGCGGAATTGTTCGACAACCGCTGGTGCATCCTGACCCCGCCCGATGGGTGCGATTCGCAGGCATTGGCGCGGCTGAGCCGTTTCTGGCGTGGAATGGGCGCGAATCTCGATGTGATGGATGCCCCTCATCATGACCTTGTGCTGGCTGTTACCAGTCACACGCCGCATCTGATCGCCTACACAATGGTTGGCGTCGCTGATGATCTGCGCCGGGTGACTGATAGCGAAGTGATCAAGTATTCAGCGGCAGGCTTTCGCGATTTCACGCGCATCGCGGCTTCTGATCCAACCATGTGGCGTGATGTGTTCCTGACCAACAAGGATGCCACACTGGAGATTCTGGGGCGGTTCACCGAAGAGCTGTTTGCCCTTCAGCGGGCGATTCGTCAGGGCGATGGTGATCTCCTACATGCTTATTTCACCCGGACAAGAGCGATTCGGCGTGGTATTATCGAAGCTGGGCAGGATACAGACGCACCCGATTTCGGGCGCGCGAAAAGCAAGGGCTAAGACCCAAGGGGCAGTATATGACACGGACAGGCATTGTAACCTTGGGGCTTGCATTGGTGATTCTGGCAGGCTGTAGCAGCGAACGCCGGGTAGATCGTTCTGCGCAGGCCTTGCCGGTATTTCAGAGCCAAGCCGCGCCAACGGGCTTGTTCGGGCGCCTGAACCCCTTGCGCAATGTCTCTTTTCGCGGCCAGACGCCCAGATCGGTGACAGGTCCGCGCGCATCCGGTCAGTTATGCGGGATAAATGGGGTCGCTGGTGAAGTGATTCCCCCCATTACATCCCAGGTCGCCGGTTGCGGTGTGGATGCACCTGTGCGTGTGACCCATGTGGACGGCGTCAAGCTCTCGCAGGCGGCGATCATGGACTGTCAGACCGCCGCCGCGTTGCATCGCTGGGTAAAGACGGGCGCAAAGCCCGCTGTCGGTCGCACGGGCGGTGGGATGACTGAACTACGTGTCGCCGCACATTATGTCTGCCGTCCGCGCAATCACCGCGCAGGCGCGCGCGTGTCTGAACACGGTCGTGGGCGTGCGATTGATATCAGCGGGATCATTCTGGCTGATGGCACGGAAATGAGCGTATTGCGTGACTGGCGCGGCTCGCCCCATTCCGGCGCGCTGCAACAGATGCATCGCGCCGCCTGCGGCACCTTCGGGACCACATTGGGGCCAGGCTCGGATGGCATGCATGAAGATCACTTCCACTATGACACCGCCCGGCATCGTAACGGGCCATACTGTCGCTAAGCAAATAAAGGCCGGGACCAGCGTCCCGGCCTTTTTTGGAAAAAAACTGTCTTGAAGCTGATTTTCTCTCTTGCGTGTTATGTATTGATTGCCTAGATAGCGCTTCACCGGCGGCGGGGACGTTGCTGTGTGACGGATTGGACGGTGACGCGGATGTGTGACTTGAAGAGCCGTTGAGAAATTCGAGGC